>JAIYAI010000256.1 GCA_027489135.1 Acetobacteraceae bacterium | reverse complement strand
TCTTCGACATGGTGGCGGATGTCCGCCGCTATCCGGAATTCCTGCCCTGGTGCGTCGGCGCGCGGATCGTCTCCCGCACCGAGGAGGAACTCGTCGCCGACCTCACCATCGGCTTCAAGATGTTCCGCGAGACCTTCCGCAGCCAGGTGACGCTGGAGCGGCCCGGGCATGTGCATGTCCGCTACCTCAACGGCCCCTTCCGCTACCTGAACAACCACTGGCGCTTCCATCCGCATCCGCAGGGGACGGAGGTCGACTTCTTCGTCGATTTCGAGTTCCGCTCCCGCCTGCTGCAGGCCGTCATCGGCACCGTGTTCAACGAAGCCGTGCGCCTGATGGTCCGCGCCTTCGAACGCCGTGCGATGCAGCTCTACGGCCGCCCCGCGCCGCTTGGCGCCGTCGGGCCAGCGAAGCCCTCGCCGACCGGCTGATGCGCGGGGCGCTGCGCCGCGCCTGGCATTCGCCGCGCACGGGACCGGTGATGCTGGTCCTGGCCGGGCTGCCACTGCTGCTGCTGGTCGCCTGCATGCTGGTCTTCCCGGTGCTGGCGGTGGGCGAGCTTTGGTCGCTCGCCCGCGTGCCCGGCTACGTGCCCTTCCCGCAGACGCCGCGCATCGTGCTGGCGGCAATCCTGCTGGCCTGGATCGCGGCCATCGCGCTCGCCCTTCGCCTGCGGGCGATCGCGCGGGCCAATGCGGGCCTCGACGTCTCGTTCGCGCTGCGCCAGCGCGGCCGGGCGGTGGGCGCCCAGGCGCTGGCGAAGCGCCTCGCCGCGGCGATGGCCGCGCCCGATCTTGCCATCGGCGACGTGATCCGCGAGGACAGCGGCGCTGGCGCCTGGATCGAGACCCCGACCGAGCGCTTCTGGCTCTCCGTCGGCGCGCCGGAGGATGGCGAGACCGTGATCGGCCTCGCCTATGATCCCGGCCCCGATCTCCGCCGCCGCCTGTCGCACCGCGCCGACCGCGCCCTCTTCGCCCGGCTCGAGGCCGCGCTGCGTGATGCCGTCATCGCCGATCCGGCGCTGGAGCCGGTCGCGCCCTTGCGATAGGCGCGCCGCGCCTGGCCATGGCATCCTGGCCGCATGACCTACGTGCTCTACGGCGACGAGGGCTCCGGATCGGGGCCGGTGGAGATGGCGCTGGCCGAGATCGGCGCCCCGGTGGACCTGCGCAGCGTGCCGCTGCAGGGCGACCACCAGCTTGCGGCGGACTACCGCCGCATCAACCCGATGGGCCGCGTGCCGACCCTCATCCTGCCCGACGGCACCGTGATGACGGAACTGATCGCCATCCTGGTCACGCTCGACGACCGCCACCGCGACGCGGGCCTCCTGCCCCCGCCCGGCAGCAGCGCGCGCGCCGTGGCGCTGCGCTGGATGGCGTTGCTGACCGGGGAATTCTACCCGCACGTCACCCGCTGGGACTATCCGGAGCGCTTCATCGACGATCCCGCCCAGGCCAAGTCGCTCCGCGACCGCGCGCAGGAGATGGGCCGCGAGATCATGCGCCTGGTCGAGGAACAGGCGCTCACCGGCCCCGGCCCCTATCTCCTCGGCGACCGCTTCTGCCTGACCGACCTCGTCATCGCCACGCTGTCGCGCTGGCTCGGCGGCCGGCAATGGATCCCTGGCCATTGCCCGCGCATCGAGGCGCTGGCCCAGGCGGTGGCCGCGCGCCCGGCCTGCGCGGCCATCTGGGCGCGACACCGCTTGGCATCGCAGCCTACCTGACCGGCCCCGTCCCGCAGCGGTTGTCGAGCCGGCCCCCATCCGCGATGGCCAGCGCCACCACGATCTCCTCCGGCCGCGGCGCATCGCCGACCATCACGGTGATCGTGTCGAAATGGGCGAAGGACCAGACGTCGTCCTTGTGCCCGAGCGGCAGATCCAGCGCGGCGCCCGCCGCGGCAACCTTCACGTTGGAGGGGATGACCGCCTGCCCGCCGCCGATCGCCGCGCGCATCGGGCGGCCCAGCATCGGGTGGATGCAGGCGCCGCCATGCTCCATCTCGCCCGCCGTGCCGACGATGGCGCCCTTGCCATAGGACACGGCCGGCCCGTCCAGCAGCCGCACGAGGTCCGGCATCAGCCGCTCCCCCAGCGCCGCGCCCATGGCGAAGAGCGCCGAGAGGTCGCCGACCCGCCGGCCCGCGAAGGGATTGGCAATCACCGCCAGGCCCACGGCACGGACCACGGGCCGCGACGCGACCTCGCCCAGTTCCGAGAGGACCTGCTCCCGCCAGGTCACCAGCTTGCGCAATCCCTGCATCCCCGCCTCCGTCAGCCAGCTCGGCAGGATGCCACCGCGCGGGTCAGAAGTGCACCGCCTCCGGTGCGAAGAAGCCGATGCCGGTCAGCACGATTCCGACCACGCCGAGGCCGATCGACCCCAGCGCCAGGGCCGGCACCGCGGTGATGATGGAGGCGGAGGCCAGCACGATCGCCACCTGGAAGGCGGCCGAGCCGTATTCGTAGTGGTGATAGGCGGCCATGCTGCGGTCCCGCTTCGCCTCCGCGGCCCGGGCGCGAGCCATCAGTTCGCGCCGGCCCTCGCCGGTATCGGGCTCGCTCTCCCAGCGCTGGGCGGTATCGCGCCAGCGCTGCTGCTGGGCCGCGATGGCTGTCCGCGCTGCCTCATCCGCCGCCGCCTTGCCGAGTTCCGCCTGCTCCGCCGCGGTGCGCACGGTGGTCTGGCGGATGGTGCGGGCCTGGAAGAAGGACCAGAGGTTCGCGGCCTCGACGTTGCGGGTGATGGCCTCGGTCTGGGCGCTCTTCGCCCCGGTCTCGGCGAGGGCGAGGAAGAGGGCGAGGATGGCGATGAGAAGCGCGATGCGCTTGTCGCCGCCGTGATCGGCATGGGCATGTCCGGCCATGAGGTCGATTCCCGGGCTTGGTTCGAAGGGTGGCGCTTCTCCCTTCCGCGCGCGGCAAAATCAAGGCGACTGCGAGGCCCCCTGCCGCCACGCGGCGCAAATCGTGCTAGGTTTCACGGGAATTTCCGACAGCGAGGTATGCCTTGGCTTACGAACGTACCGCGACGGCCCTGGGCTGGGCTCCGACGCGCCCCGACCCGAAGGCGCCGCCGGTCCGCATCAACCTCTACTCCGACACCCAGACCCGCCCGACCCCGGCCATGAAGGACTTCATGATGTCGGCGCCGGTGGGCGACGAGCAGCATGGCGACGACCCCTCCGTCCACGCCCTCTGCGACCGCATGGCGGACCTCATGGGCAAGGAGGCGGCGGTGTTCCTGCCGTCCGGGACCATGTGCAACGTCATCGCCATCCTCACCCATTGCTCGAAGGGCGACGAGGTGGTGGCGCACGAGACGAGCCACATCCTGCACAGCGAAGGTGGCACCCATGCCGCGCTGACCGGCGTGCAGATCATGCCGCTGCATGGGCCCCGTGGCATGTTCACCGCGGAC
>JAIYAI010000773.1 GCA_027489135.1 Acetobacteraceae bacterium | reverse complement strand
TGATCTACGACGCCTTCGCGCATCTGCCGCTCTACGGCCTCGAGGATCTCGGCTTCTGCAAGCCGGGCGAGGCGGCGGGCTTCATCCGCGACGGCAACACGCGGCCCGGGGGCAAGCTGCCGCTGAACACCAATGGCGGCGGCCTGTCCTACACCCATACCGGCATGTACGGGATGTTCGCCCTGCAGGAGAGCGTGCGCCAGATGCGCGGCATCGCCCCCGCGCAGGTGCCGGGGGCGAAGATCTCGGTCTGCCATGGCGTGGGTGGGATGTTCTCGGCCTCCGGCACGGTGGTCTTCTCGAACCAGAAGCCGTCGTAGTCGCGCAATCGGGGCGGGCTCCAGGGCCCGCCCCAGCTCGCGCTACAGGATGAAGTGGGCGAAGCCCGTATCCATCCGCAGCGTCAGCAGCCCGGTCAGCTCGATCTCGAAATCCGCCACCGCGTCGCCGTTCACGTCGCCCTGCACGATGGTGGTGACAAGCTGCTGGTCGAAGCGCAGTTCGGCGCCCTGGCCGTTCCCGCTGAAGGCGGCCTGGCCGATGAAGCCGAAGGCCTGGTCACCGGCGAAGGCGGTGGAGGCATCGATCCCCGCGAGGTCGATCCGGTCGCCGACATAGCCGACCACCGGCACCACGCTGCCGGTGTCGAAATCCGTGATCACGTCGCGGTTGCGGACGCCCGGGAAACTGTCCGCCACCGCCGCGTCTGCGTTGATGACGGAGAAGCGGAAGATGTCCTGGCCCGTGCCGCCGGTCATGACGTCCCGCCCGCCGCCGCCGACGAGCAGGTCGTTCTCGCTGCCGCCGACCATCGTATCGCGCCCGAGGCCGCCGATCAGCGTATCCGCCCCGGCCCCGCCCTCGAGGCTGTCGTTCTGCTTGCCGCCGTCCAGGCTGTCATTGCCGACGCCCCCCAGCAGGGTGTCGTTGCCGCCCAGGCCGAAGATCCGGTCCGCGCCGCCCACCGTATCGGTCGCCTCGTCGCCGACCATCAGGTTGGCGCCGTCGCTGCCGTTCATCCGGTCGGCACCCGTGCCGCCGCGCAGCTCGTCCGCGGTGCTGCCGGTGCCGGCATCCAGGCTGTCATTGCCCAGGCCCCCGCGCAGCGTATCGATCCCGGCGCCGCCCAGCAGCGTGTCGTTGCCGTCGCCGCCGAGCAGCCCGTCGGCGAAGCCCGATCCGGTGATCTTCAGCGTCTCGATGTCCATGCCGATGACCAGGCCGTCGGTACCGCGGATCTGGTCCAGCCCGCCGAAGACGCCGCGCAGGAAGACCGTGCCCGTGCCGGCATTCGCCAGGCTGATCTCGGCCTGGTCCGTCCCTGCCCCGCCGAAGAGGCTGTCGCCCGCCGCCGTGTCGCCGAACAGGCCGCTGTGCAGGCTGTCATTGCCGCTGCCGCCATCGAGCAGGTCGACGCCACCCCCGCTCAGGTTGCCGGCACCGTCGCCGCCGGCAAAGAGAACATCGTTGTCGTTCCCGCCGAAGAGCTGGTCGTTGTCGCTGCCGCCCACCAGCTTGTCGACGCCCGCATCCCCGAAGAGCTGGTCGTTGCCGGTCTCGCCGAACAGCCGATCGCCATCCGCGCCGCCCCGCAGCGTATCGTTGCTGCTGCCCCCCGTCAGGGTGTCGAAGCCGTCACCGCCGGTCAGGCTGTCCGTGCCGGTATCGCCGTCGATGCTGTCGTTGCCGCCGAAGCCGAAGACCGTATCGTTGCCACCGCCAGCCAGGATCTCCTCGTCGTCGTTCTGCGTCGCGATCAGGAAATTCGTGCGGGCGATGTCGTAGGCCAGCGTGCTCCAGGTGTCGTTGCCGCTGCCGAGGGTGAACTTGACGGCCATGGTCCCGGTCTCCAGGGCCGGCGCGCCCGATGCGCCCCGGCCATGAGCGGACCCTATCCGGGCCCGCCGCCTGCCCCCTGTTCCGGCCGGAACAGTCCGGGCATGCTGCGCGCCATGGCCGACCCCGCCGCGACCGCCGAGGCGATCCTCGCACGCCTGCCCCTGCTGGCCGGCGTGCCGGCGGCCGCGCGGGCGCGCCTCGCCGCCGCCGCCCGCCCCGTGCGCTACCGGGAGAACCAGCCCGTCTTCCGCCGCGGCGACCCGGGGGAGGAGGGCATGCTGATCGTCCTCGACGGCCTGGTGCGGCTGCATGTCGCCACCGCCGCCGGGCGCGAACTGACGCTTGGCCTGATCGGGGCGGGGGAGACGGTGGGCGAGATCGCGCTGATCGATGGCGGCCCGCGCAGCGCCGACGTCACCGCGCTGACGCCGGTGCAGGCCCTGCTGATCCGCCATGCCGACGCTGTCGCGGTGATCGAGAGCGACATCGCCGTCGCCGGGGCGCTGCTGCGGACGCTGGCCGCGCGCATCCGCCGCACCACGGACCAGGTGGAGGCCGTGGGGCTCAGGACGCTGCCGCAGCGGGTCGCCGGCGCGCTGGTCAAGCTGGCGGCGGCCGATCCCGCCGGGCTCGTGCGCATCTCGCAGGGCCAGATCGCGGCGCTGGTCGCGGGGACGCGGCCCAAGGTGAACGCCGCGCTGGCGGAACTGCGCGATCGCGGCCTCGTCGAGCAGGCCCGTGCCGGTCTCCGCCTGCCCGATCCGGCGGCGCTCAAGGCGCTGGCGGAAGCCGCCGAGTAGCCGTGCGTCTTCCCCTCGCGGGCGGCCTCGCGGGGCTGCTGCTCGCCACTCTCATGCTGCTGCTGCCCGGCCCCGCGGAGCAGGCGCGGGAGGCGGCGACGGATGTGCTGGTGCGGGCGGTGTCGCGCCCCGGCGAGCCGCCGCCCGTGCTGGTCGTGGCGGCGGGAGAAGCGGATCTCGCCGCGCTTGGCCCCTGGCCCTGGCCCCGGGAGCGCTGGGCCGCGCTGGTGGATCTGCTTGCCGCGGGCGGCGCGGCGGCGATTGCGCTCGACATCGCCTTCGTCAGCCCGGCGCCGGGCGACGAGGGGCTGTCCGCGGCGCTCGCCCTGGCGCCGGCGGTCACCGGCCTAGTCGCCGGGGTGGGCGGGCCGGCAGCGGGCTTCGGCACGGCGCTGCTGGGCGATCCGCCGATCGACGACCTCGCGGCGCTGTCCGGCCTGGCGCCACTCGCCCTCGCCGGGACACCGGGCGCGGCGCTCGCCCTGCCCGGGGCGCCGGTGCGGGCCGTGCCGCTGCTGCTGCGGCTCGAGCCGGGCGCGACGCTGGTGCCGGGCCTCGCCCTGGCCGCCGTCGCCCGCGCCGTCGGCGCGGAGACGCTGGTCCTGCGCGCCGATGCCGACGGGCGGTGGGTGCAACTGGGCGAGGCCGCGTTGCTGCCGCTGCCCCCCGGCGGGATGCTGCGCCTCCATCCGGCAGCCGCGGGCGTGCCGCTCCTCGGTGCCGCAACCCTGCTGGCCGCACCGGAGCTTGCGGCGGCGGCGCGCGGCCGGGTGGTGTTGCTCGGGGCCACGGCGGCGGCAGCCGCCCCGCTGCGGCCGAGTGTCCTTGGCCCCTACACCCCTTCGCTCCTGCTCCAGGCGGAGGCCGTGGCGCAACTGGCGGCCGGATGGGTGCCACGCCGGCCGCCAGCAGCCGGACCGCTGGAGGCCGCCGCTGCCCTGGCCCTTGCGCTGCTCGCGGGGCTGGCGGTGCGATGGCGGTCGGGGGCGGGACTGTTGACCGGGCTCGGCCTCGGCCTGCTGTGGACCGCCGGGGCCGCGGCGGCGCTGCGGCAGGGGCCCTGGCTGGTCGATCCCCTGCTGCCCGCGCTCGGCGCCGTGCTGGGCGCGATCGTGGAACTCGGCGCGGTGGCGCTGCGGGCGGCACGGGACAGGGCGCGGCTCGCGGCCCGCTTCGCGCATCGCCTGCCCCCCGGCGTTGCCGCGGCGCTGCTGGCCATGCCGGAGGCGGAGCGCCTGCGGCCCGAGCGCCGGCAGGTCGCGGTGATTATCACCGACCTCGCCGACTTCGCCCGCATGGTGCATGCCGCCGATCCCGCGCGGGTGGTGCCGTTGCTCAACGCGTACCTCGCCGGGATCGAGGCGGCGGTGACGGAGGCGGGCGGCACGCTGGAGCGCCTGATCGGCGACAGCGTGCTGGCGGTCTTCGGTGCGCCCCTGCCGCAGCCCGACCACGCGGCGCGGGCGCTGCGTGCGGCGCGGGCCATAGACACCTTCGCCGAGGCTTTCCGCGCGCAGCCCGCGGCCGCGGCGCTGGGCTGGGGCGTCACGCGCATCGGCCTCGCGGCCGGCGAGGTGCTGGCCGGCGAACTCGGCGGCACGCGGCTGACCTGGACGGTCTGCGGGGATGCGGCGAACGCGGCGGCACGCCTGCAGGTGCTGGCGAAGGAGTATGGGCTCCGCGGGCTCGCCGCCGGGATCGACGCGCCGGGCCTTCCCCCGCCGATCGACAGGGTCGCACTGCGCGGCCTCGGCGGGGCCGTGGCGGTGCACCCGATCTGACACGGAGCGATGCCGAAGGCGCCGCGGGTCGCCACCCTGAGGGCCCCCCGCGGCGGCGTCGTGCGGGGAGCAGCCCTTCGGCGTGGCGCGCGGCGCGCCGGAGCAGAGACAAGCCGCCGTGGATGGTGAACGAAGGAAACCGCGCCGGTGGCGTCAGCCCTCGCGCGCGCGTCCCCGGCGGGCAGCGGCCTGGGCGCGGCGGCGGACCTGGTCCTGCAGTCTGTCGAGATCGGCCGGTGCCAGGTCGAAGGCCTCCAGCGCGGCGGCGCGGCGATGCGTCTCCGTCACATGGCGGAAGAAGGCGCGGACATCGCCGCCGGTGCGGGCAAGGGTGGCATCCCGCACGGCGGCCTCGTAGGCGTCCAGTGCCTCGCGGAGGGCGGCCTGCAGCACGGCGTCGCCCGTCATGCGCGGCGCGCCACCACGGGCGGGCCAGGCGAGTGCCAGCGGCTCCGGGGCACCGGCCGGGGGCGGCGCGTCGAAGAAGCCGGGCGGCAAGGCTTGCAGGCGCAGCGGGCGAAGGCCCGGGGCCATCGTCGAACGGCGGTCCATCCCATCCCTCACGTCGTGGCGGGCGGGTTGTGGGACCATGCCAGTCCTCCCGCCTCTGAGGCGAACGCTAACCCAACCGAATCGCCTTGCGGAGTCCCCTTCGTCAAAGTGGGTTCGCAGGTGCAGCGCGATGCGTGAGACGGCAGGCGGCGCCGCATGCCCCGGTTGTGCCGCTACTGCACCAGCGCGAAGGCGCGAGCGATGCGCGGCGCGCCCCACTGACGCACCGGCGGTTCCGGCACGGCGCCGTAGAGGCTCGGGATATCGATCCCGTCGCCGGGCCCGAGCCGGACCCGCCAACGTGCGCCGGGCCGGGTCACCTCGACCAGGCCGCGGGCGCAGAAGACGGCGAAGACATCGTCGATGGGTCCCGCGAAGAAGCGCGTGCCGCG
>JAIYAI010000753.1 GCA_027489135.1 Acetobacteraceae bacterium | reverse complement strand
CTCCCGCATCGCCGCCACGACACGATCGCGCAGGTCCTCGGACAGGGCTCGGGTCATGCGCTGCTGGCCTCCAACCCAGCCAGCAGCTTGAATCAGAAAACAACCCGAGCCGGAATCCCACTTCCGATTCCGTCAGAAGGAATCACGCTCTAGCCTTTGGGCGGGTGCTTCGCGACGCCCTTCTCGTCGATGTCGCAACCCCAGCCCGGGCCCTCGGGCAGGACGAAGGCGCCGTCCTCGAAGCGCGGTGCGACAGTGACGAGTTCGTCCCGCCAGGGCGCGCCGTCGATATCGATCTCCATCACCGCGAAATTCGGGATCGCCGCACAGAAATGCGCGCCGATGACCGAGGAGAGATGGCCGTAGTAGTTGTGCGGCGCGCAGTTCACCTCATAGGCGTCGCACATGGCGGCGATCTTCATCGACTCCAGCCAGCCGTTCCAGATCACGTCGACGATCGCGACATCGACGGCATAGGCATCGAGGAAGGGCCGGAAGCCGCGACGATGCGCGACCGATTCCAGCGAGGCGATGGGGCATGGCGCGCGGTTGCGGATGACGGCGAGGCTCTCCGCATCCCAGGTGTCGATCTCGAGCCAGGCGAGGTCGTAGGGCTCCACCGCATCGCAGACCTTCATGTAACCCGCGGTCTTGAAGTTGTAGTTGGTGTCGAGATGCAGCCCCATCTCCGGCCCCGCACCGTCGCGGAAGGCCTGCAGGGTGCGGTCGATCGCCTTGAGGATCTGCGGCGTCGCGTTCAGTTCCGGATGGCCGACGCTGCGGCCGAAGCCCGGCATCAGCACCTTGGGATCGGGACAGTCGAGATCGAGGATGTTGGTCTTCAGCGCCTTGAAGCCGAGGCGCTTCACCTCCTCGCCGAGGCGCGCGACGTCGTCATAGGTGCGGATCTCCGGCACGCCGATGGAGGCGTAGTTTCGCACGCGGTAGGTGCCGCAATGCGAGAAATACACCGGCAGCCGGTCCCGCACCTTGCCGCCCAGCAGGTTCCACACCGGCACGCCGAGCGCCTTGCCCTTGATGTCGAGCAGCGCGTTCTCGATCGCCGCCATGGCGCGCTGGTTCGCCCCGCCCGGCGCCTGGATGGTGCGCGAGGTCAGGTGCGCCATGATGTGCTGGATGCGATGCGGGTCCTGGCCGATGACCAGGTCCGACAGGCCGCGGATCAGGTGGGTCAGGCCGCGCGTGCCGTCGGCCTCCGTGTATTCGGACCAGCCGACGATGCCGTCCGTCGTCTCGATCCGCAGGAAGGAGAAGTTGCGCCAGCCCGCGTCGGCATGCAGGTCGTCGATGCGCTTGATCTTCATGATGGCGTTTCCCGTGGTCCCGGCGGGGATGAGACGCGCCAGGACGCCGCTTGGCAAGCGGGCCGCGTCATCGATCCGTCACGCGCCGGCCGATAGCCGGGCGCGGCCGGGGCGGATACACTCGGCGGCATGCTGCACGACCCCGCCTTTGCCACGCCCGGCCGGTTCTGGAAGGGCAATATCCATACCCATTCGACGCTGTCGGACGGCCTGCGCACCCCCGAGCATGTGTGTGCGACGTACCGGGAGGCAGGGTACGACTTCCTCGCGCTGACCGACCACTTCATGGAGAAGTACGGCTGGCCGCTGGCCGATACGCGGGGCTTCCGGACGCCGGGCTTCACGACGATCCTCGGTGCGGAACTGCACGCGCCGGCGACCTCGCTCGGGGAGATCTGGCACATCCTGGCGGTCGGCCTGCCGCTCGATTTCGCGCCGAACGCGCCGGGGGAGACGGGGGCCGACCTCGCCGCCCGGGCGCTGGCCGCCGGGGCCTTCGTCGCCATCCCGCATCCGGGCTGGTACGCCCTGACGACGGAGGACGCGAACAGCCTCCCCGGCGCGCATGCGGTGGAGGTCTACAACCACACCTCCCAGGTCAGGACCGAGCGCGGCGACGGCGTCTATCTTGCGGACCAGCTTCTGGCCCAGGGGCGGCGCATCGACCTCATCGCCGTGGACGACGCGCATTTCGCCTGCGACGACGCCTTCGGCGGCTGGCTGATGGTGAAGGCCGCGGCGAACGAACCGGAGGCGCTGCTCGCCGCGCTGAAGGCCGGCGCCTACTACGCGACCCAGGGCCCGACCATCGAGCAGATCGACTGGTCCGACGAGCATGTCGAGATCCGCTGCTCCGAGGCCACGAGCATCATGGTGCTCGGCCGCGGGTCGAAGGCTGCGCAGTCCGTGGCACCGGGGCAGCGCGGGGCGCGGTTGCCGATCGCCGCGCTGCGCGCCGCCGGCGATTTCGCCCGCGTGGTGGTGGCGGACGCCGCCGGCCGCCGCGCCTGGTCCAACCCCGTGCATTTCCGCTGAAGGGCCCAGCCATGTCCGCGATCCTGTCGGAAATCCAGGCCATCCTCGAAGGCAAGGCGGAGGGGCGCTACGGCCTCTCGCACATCAACCAGAAGCAGCACGCGCTGCAGGCGGCCTGGCTGGCGGAGAAGGAGGGGCGCGGCGATGCGCTCATCACCGCCTCGCTCCTGCACGACATCGGGCACATGATCCACACGCTCGGCGAGAACCCGGCCGAGGCGGGCGTGGACGACAAGCACGAGGAGCTCGGCCATGCCTGGCTGGTGCAGCATTTCGGGCCGGAGGTGACGGAGCCGGTGCGGCTGCACGTCGCCGCCAAGCGGTTCCTCTGCGGCACGGAGCCCGACTATTTCGCCAAGCTCTCGCCCGACAGCGTGACGAGCCTGGCCTTGCAGGGCGGGCCGATGGGCGCGGCGGAGGTCGCGGCGTTCCGCGCCAACCCGCACCATGCGGAGGCGGTGATCCTGCGTCGCTACGATGAGCAGGCGAAGGTGAAGGGGCTCGAGACGCCGCCCGTCAGCCACTTCATGGCGGCCGTCGGGCGCTGCCTGCGCGCCTAGACGCTATCGACGTCCAATAGTTCGGGCGCATGCCCGCAGGACCGCAGGAAGCCCAGCAAGTCCTGCGGCGCGATGGTCACCGTCGCCGTATTGGTCAGCGGGTGCACGTTGATGAGCGGGACGCCCTCGACCAGGTGCTTGTCGAAGACCACCCGCACCGCCCCCGGCGCCGCATTCACCATGCCGAAGGGCGTGACGGAGCCGGGCTCGACGCCGAGATGCTCCATCAGCGCCGCGGCGTCGGCGAAGCTGACGCGCCCCGCCCCCACCGCGCGGCCCAGCGCATTGACGCTGACCTGCCGCTCCTCCTCCAGCACGATGAGCAGGTAGGGCCCGCTCTTCGGCTTGAGGAAGAGGTTCTTCGTGTGCCCGCCCTCCAGCGTGCCGCGCAGGCTCTGCGATTCCGCCACGGTGAAGACGGCGGGGTGGCGCGTGACCCTGTGCGCGATGCCGGCGGCGGAGAGCCGCGCAAGCAGGCCCTCCGGACTCTCCGGCATCAGGACGCGTACTTGCCGCCGGTCTGCGGCGTCGGGGTGTCGTGGCCCTGCTTCTGGCGGTCCAGCCGCGTCTCCCGCTTCCAGCTGCGCTTGAGGTCGTCGCGGATGTTGAACTCCAGCTTGCCCAGGCCCTGCACCTCCAGCGTGATCACGTCCCCATCCATGAAGGGGTTGAGGCCGCGGTGGTTGGTGCCCGTCGCCAGGATGTCGCCCGGCTCCAGCGTGTGGATGGAGGACGCCCATTCGATGCAGCGCGGAATCTTGTGCGCCATGTCGTCGGTGTTGAAGGCCTGCATGACCACGCCGTTGTTGGTCAGCCGCACGTCCAGCTTCTGCGGATCGGCGATCTCGTCCTTCGTCACCAGGTAGGGGCCGATGGGGGCGAAGGTCTCGCGCGACTTCATCTGGAAGAAGCTGTTGCCCGCGGGCTTGAGGCCGCGCGCCGAGCCGTCGATGAAGTTCGCATAGCCGAAGACGTAGTCCATCGCGTCGGCGGCCTTCACGTTGCTGGCGCGCTTGCCGATGACCAGCGCCATCTCCGCCTCGCCCTCGAACACCGTGGCCGGGACGTCGGGCAGCACCATGGTGTCGCCGGGGCCGATGATGGCGGTCGAGGCCTTGTGGAAGGCGTTGATCGGCGCCGGTTCCTTGAGCGTACCGTCCTCCATGTAGTTCACCGCCATGCAGACGATGTTGCCGGGCTTCGGCAGCGGCGGGCGGATGCGCTTGCCGGCCAGCGGGATCGGCGTGCCGGACGCCACGGCGGCTTCCAGCTTGCCGCGATAGGCGTCGAAGCGGGCGATCAGCCCGCTCATCAGGTCGCCCGGACCGGTGCGCGGAATGTCGGCGACGACGGCGGAGACATCCACCGCATGCGCCGCGTCCTTCAGGACGCAGAGGCGGAAATCCTCGATGAACAGCAGCTTCATGGGTGGGTCCCTCCCGTGGTGGGGATAGAGCACGCCAGGGCGTGGCGCCGGTCAAGCCCCGGCCCCGGCGCATGACGCCTGCCCGCCCCTGTCCTATGCTGCATGGGATCGAGGGAGAGACGAGAGATGGCGGGTCCCCGCATCGGATATCTTCTGCCGACGCGCGAACGCGTCATGACGGGCCAGCACGAGACCGGCCCGCTGCTGGCGCTCGCCGAGCGCGCCGAGCGCATGGGCTTCGACTCCATCTGGATCGGCGACAGCGTCACCGCCCGGCCGCGGCACGACCCGATGACCCTGATGGCCGCTGTCGCCGCGCGCACCATCCGCGCCGAGATCGGCACCGCCGTGCTGCTGCCGGCGCTGCGCAACCCGGTGCTGCTGGCGCATCAATGGGCGACGCTCGACCGGATCAGCGAGGGGCGGGTGATCCTCGGCGTCGGCATCGCCTCCGACGTGCCGAACATCCGCGACGAGTTCGAGGCCTGCGGCGTGCCGTGGGAGAAGCGCCTGGGCCGGATGATGGAAGGCCTCCGCCTCTGCCGCGCCCTCTGGTCCGGGGAGCCGGTGGACTGGGAAGGCCGCTGGACCCTGAAGGGGCAGAGCGTGGGCCCCACGCCGCACCGCAAGGGCGGCCCGCCGATCTGGGCCGCGGGCAGCGCGGAGGCGACGATCGAGCGTGTGGGCCGGCATCTCGACGGCTGGTTCCCGAACGGGCCCGACCCGAAGCAGTATGCCGAGACCTGGCGTGCCATGCAGGACGCGGCACGCGCCGCGGGGCGTGACCCATCGGCGATCACCGGCGCGGCCTACCTGACGCTCGCCATCGACGAGGACGAAGCCCGCGCCGATGAGCGCATGAACGCCTTCATGGGCGAGTACTACGGCCAGCGCCCCGATGTCATGCGCAAGCGCCAGGCCTGCTTCGCCGGCAGTGCGTCGGGCGCCCGCGACTGGCTCGCCGCCTATGCCGCCGCCGGTGTGCAGCATTTCTGCCTGCGCTTCGCCGGCGAGCACGAGCGGCAGATGGACATCGTCGCGGGGTTCCGCGACAGCATCGCGGCCTGATCGCTCAGTCGCCGCCGAGCCTGACAAGCTGGCGGCGGAAGGCCTCGGCGCAGGCGCGCCAGGAATACCCCTCGGCATGCCGGCGGCAGGCATCCCGGTCGCAGCCGAGCGCGGCCAGGGCGGCGCGGCCCAGATCTTCGTCCAGCACGCCCGTGCCCGGCGCCACCACGTCGATCGGCCCGGTCACCGGATAGGCCGCGACCGGCGTGCCGCAGGCCAGCGCCTCCAGCAGCACCAGGCCGAAGGTGTCGGTGCGCGAGGGAAAGACCATCACGTCGGCGCCCGCGAAGGCGCGCGACAGCGCCGTGCCCTGGCGCCAGCCGGCGAAGTGCACCTTCGGGAACTTCCGCTGCAGCGCCGCGCGCTGCGGGCCGTCGCCCACCACCACCTTCGAACCCGGCAGGTCGAGGCGGAGGAAGGCCTCGATGTTCTTCTCCACCGCGACGCGTCCGACGTTCAGGAAGACCGGGCGCGGCAGCCCGTCCCAGGGATCGCGCGGCGCCGGGCGAAACAGCTCGAGATCGACGCCGCGCGTCCAGGGGCGGATCTGCGTGAAGCCGCGTCCTGCAAGCTCGGCACGCAGGCTCGGCGTCGCGGCGAAGGTGCCGCCGCCGGATTCGTGGAACCGCCGCAGCGCCGCCCAGGCGAGACCCGGCGCCACGCGGCCGAGCCGGGCCTCGAGATACTCCGGGAACTTGGTGTGGAAACTGGTGGTGAATCGCCAGCCACGCCGAAGGCAGAGCGCGCGCATGGCCCAACCGAGCGGGCCTTCGGTGGCGATGTGCACCGCGGTGGGGCCGAAGGCATCCACCAGCCGGTGCAGCCGCGCCGCGGGGAACAGCGCCAGGCGGATCTCCGGGTAGCTCGGCATGGCCATGGTGCGGAAGCGGTCGGGGCCGATCACCTCCACCGTATCGCCCATGTCCTGCAGGTGCTGCACGACGGTGGACAGCGTCCGCACCACGCCGTTGACCTGCGGGTGCCAGGCGTCGCTGACGATCAGCAGGCGCAACGCGGGATCGTCCGCGTGCAGGCTCGGGCCCCCGGGACCCTCGGCCCGGGCGAAGCCCTCGGCGATGTCCGGCGTCACGCCGCCAGCGGCTCCGGGACCGGTGCGGCGGGCCGCTGCGCGGGGCGCTGCTCGTGCGCCCAGTCCAGCAGCTCGAAGCGGCCATCGGCGTGCTCGGCCAGCGCCGTGCAGCTTTCCACCCAGTCGCCGTCGTTGACGTAGAGCACGCCGCCGACGTTGCGCATCTCGGCATGGTGGATGTGCCCGCAGATCACGCCCTGCAGGCCACGCCGCCGGGCTTCCCCGGCCAGCGCCATCTCGAAGCGGTCGATCGCCTTCACCGCTTCCTTGACCTGCAGCTTCAGCCACTGCGAAAGCGACCAGTACGGATAGCCGAGGCGACGCCGGGCCGCGTTGAAGCCGCGATTGATCGTCAGCGCCAAGTCATAGGCCCAGTCGCCGAGATGGGCGAGGAACTTGGCGTAGCGGATCACGCCGTCGAACTCGTCGCCATGCAGGACGAGGAAGCGGCGCCCGTCCGCCGTCTCGTGCACCGCCTCGGCGGCCAGCCGGACGCCGGCGATCTCGAGGCCGATCCAGTCGCGCAGCATCTCGTCGTGGTTGCCGGGAATGTAGATCACCTCGGTCCCGTTGCGCGCCATGCCCATGATCTGGCGCAGCACGGCGTCGAAGGCCGGCGTCCAGTACCAGGATCGCTTCAGCCGCCAGCCGTCGACGATGTCGCCGACGAGGTAGAGCGTTTCGCAGTCCACGCGCCTGAGGAAATCGAGGAGGAGGTCGGCGCGGCATCCGCGCGTCCCGAGATGCAGGTCGGAGATGAAGACCGTGCGGTAGCGGAGCGTCGGTTCGCTGGGCTCCATGCGAGTCGTCCATATCGTGGCGCCCGCTTCCTACCTGCATTGCACGCGAATGGTCGTGAATCTTGCATGACGCGAACCACGCGCCTTTTCGTCATCCGGCTGAAAAGGGAATGACGCGGAATCGTCGCCATTCATCCCCTAGCACGCCGCGTCATGGTCATCGTCTTCAATCCGACCGCGGGCGGCCGGAGGCACCGGCACCTGCTTGCGGCGCTCGATGCCCTGCGCGCGCGTGCCATCGACGTCGTGGTCCTGGAAACCCGGCGTGCCGGCGATGCCACGGGCCTGGCGCGCGACGCCGCGGCGCGGGGCGAATCGGTCGTGGTCGCGGCCGGCGGCGACGGCACCATCGCCGAGGTCGCCGAGGGCATCGCCGGCAGCGCCACGCGGCTCGGCATCCTGCCGCTCGGCACTGCCAACGTGCTGGCGCGCGAACTCGACCTGCCGCTGCGCATGGAGGCGGCGGCCGCGGTGCTCGCCACGGGCGGGACGGCGCGGCTGCATCCCGGCCTCGCGCGCTTCGCCGACGGGCGGCGGCGCCTCTTCGTGCAGATGCTGGGCGCCGGCTTCGACGCGGCGGTGGTGCAGGCGCTCGACCTCGGGCTGAAGCGGCGCATCGGCCGCGGCGCCTATGTCTGGCAGACGCTGCGCGCGTTGCCGCGCTACGGCTTCGCGGATTGCAGCGTGACGATCGACGACGAGGTGCTCCGGGCCCGCGGCGTCATCGTCACCAAGGGGCGACTCTATGCCGGACACTACCTGCTGGCGCCCGAGGCCAGGTGGGATGCGCCCGGCTTCCAGGTGGCGCTGCTGCAGGATGTCGGCCGCTTCGGCACCCTGCTGGCCGGTATCGCGCTGCCGCTGAACCTGCTGCCGCGCCTGCCCGGGCTGATCCTGCGCCCGGCCCGGCGCGTTGCCCTCGATGGCGCAACCCTGCCCGTCCAGATGGATGGCGACCCTGCCGGCTGCCTGCCGGTGGAGGTGGTGGACGCGTCCGCGCCCATCGCCGTGATCGTCCCGTCTGGCGTGCGCTTCACCGACCACGCAGGACCGAAGGACGCCCCGGCATGTCCCATACCCATCCCCTGATGAGAGAAGAGCGCCGCCCGCAGAGCGGCTTCGCCCTGTTCCTGCAGCGCTGGGCGCGCAACCCGCTGCAGATGGGATCCGTCGTCCCCTCCTCGCCCGCGCTCGGCCGGCGCATCGCGGCGCTGACCCGGCACGGGCCGGAGGAGCGGGTGCTGGAGCTCGGCGCCGGCACCGGCGCGGTCTCGCGCGCCTTGCTGGCGGGCGGCGTGCCGGCCGAGCGGCTCGCGGTGCTGGAGATCGTGCCGGAGATGGCCGAGCACCTGGAGGCGACGCTGCCCGGCGTCTCCGTCATCCGCGGCGACGCCTTCGCGCTGGAGACAGCGCTGCCGCGCGCCTGGCATGCCCGCATCGGCACGGTGATCTGCGGCATCCCGCTGGTGCTGCTGCCGCTGGAGCGCCAGCGCGCCTTCGTGCGGGCGGTGGAGGCGGTGGCGCCGGGCCGCGGCTTCCTGCTCTACACCTACTGCGTCACCTCGCCGCTGCCCTGGCGCCGGCTCGGGCTGCGCGCGACGCGGGAGGCCTGGACGCCGCTGAACCTGCCGCCCGCCAGCGTCTGGCGCTATCGGCCGGCGCGCTGACCCCGGCCATCCTTGCCGCCCCCGCCGGTTCGGCTAAAGCAAGGCCGCAGGCGGGGGAGGACCAGGGTCCATGCGCATCGAGATTCTCTGCACCGGCGACGAGATCCTCACCGGCAAGACGATCAACACCAACTACAGCTTCATGGCCCAGCGCCTGCTGGATGTGGGGCTGGAACCGCACTGGGGCACCGTCGTCGGTGATGACCGCGACGCGCTGATCCTGGCCTTCCGCCAGGCCGCGCAGCGCGCCAAGGCGGTGATCGTCAATGGCGGCCTCGGCCCGACCGTGGATGACCTCAGCCAGGAGATCGCGGCCCAGGCGGCCGGCGTGCCGCTGGTGCTGCACGAGCCCTGGCTGGCGCGGATGGAGGCCTTCTACGCCCAGCGCAGCCGCCCGATGCCGCCCAACAACCGCAAGCAGGCCATGCTGCCGGAGGGAGCGGAGTTCATCGACAACCCGATCGGCACCGCCTGCGGCTTCGCGGTGACCATCGACGGTGCGAGGTTTTTCTTCACCCCGGGTGTGCCGCGCGAGATGCGCCGGATGCTGGACGAGCAGATCATCCCGCGCCTGCTGGCGATGGGCGGCGCGCCGGGCGTGCCGCGCCTCAAGCGATTCCACAGCTTCGGCATCGGCGAAAGCCGCGCCGACGAGATGCTGAAGGGCGTGGAGGCGATGGCGCCGCCCGAGGCCGGCGTGAAGCTCGGCTTCCAGGCGCACTACCCGCAGCTCGAGACCAAGATCGCGCTGCGGGCGAAGGACGCCGCCGAGGCCGACCGCATCCTGGCACCGCTGGCCGAGGAGGTGAGGAAGCGCCTCGGCAACTTCATCATGGCCGAGGACACCGCGACGCTGGAGACCGTCGTGATCGACGCGCTGCGCGCCCGGCGCGGGCGGCTCGCGGTGGCGGAGACCTTCACCGCGGGCGGCATCGCCGCGCGCATCGCCCACCTGCCGGGGGCGGAGGAGGTGTTCCGCCGCGGCATCGTCGCCCGCGACACGGGGCAATTGGCAGATGGCTGCCGGCTGATGGGCGTCTCGGCCGGGACGCCGCTGACCGGGGATCTGGCGGCGGAGCTGGCGGCGACGCTGCGCGCCGAATGCGCGGCGACACATGCGCTGGTGGTGCTGGTCGATCTCGACCCCGGGCTGGGCGATGACAGGTCGAAGGGTGGCGCCATCCTGATCGGCATCGCCGACGATCACGGCACCGTCGCGCGCGAAGCGCGGCTGCTGGGCGGGCGGGACTGGGTCAGGCTCGGCGCGCAGGAACTGGGCCTGGATTGCCTGCGCCGCCGGCTGCTCGGACTGCCGACCGACGAGCGGGTGGATTTCGAGCGGAAGTGAGGTAGCCTTCCTCCCGTGCACGGGGCCGAAGCCCCGGCCGGGAGGAAACACGATGCTCATCCGCCGCCGCGGCCTGATCTCCGCCCTGCCCCTGCTGCCGGCCGCCGCCGCGGCGCAAGGCGCAAGCTGGACCCCCGACAAGCCGATCCGCATGTATGTCGGCTTCGCCGCCGGCGGCAGCACCGACACCACGGCACGGATCGTTGGGCAGGCGATCTCCCCCGGCCTCGGCCAGCAGGTCGTGATCGAGAACCGCACCGGCGCCGGCGGCAACGTGGCCTCCGAGGCCGTCGCGCGGGCCGCGCCGGATGGCTACAGCCTGGTCATGGCCTCGATGGGCACGCATGCGGCGAACCAGGCGCTGTACAAGGACCTGCCCTTCCACGTGGTCCGCGACTTCTCCGCCGTGTCGCTGGTCTGCCTGAGCTACGCGCTGCTGGTGGTGCATCCCTCGGTGCCGGTGAAGACCGTGGCGGAGCTGATCGCCTATGCGAAGGCCAATCCCGGCAAGCTGAACGCCGGCACCGGCGGCGGCGGATCCAGCCAGCACTTCGCCGCGGCGGTGTTCGAGCATGTCGCCGGCGTGCAGCTGACCATGGTGCACTATCGCGGTGGCGCTCCGGCGACGGCCGACCTCGTCTCCGGCCGCGTCGACCTGATCTTCGCGCCGACGGTGGAGGCGCTGGAGCAGGTGCGCGCGGGCAAGCTGCGGGCGATCGCGACCTCGCGGCCGAAGCCGCTCGACGTGCTGCCGGAGGTGCCGACGATGACGGCGACGCTGCCGACCTTCGAATTCCGCTCCTGGCTCGGCGTCTTCGCGCCGGCGCAGACCCCGGCACCGATCGTCAACCGCATCTCGCGCGAGATCGCGGCGGCGGTGAAGCGGCCCGAGGTGCGGCAGAAGCTGGAGGAGCTGGGCTACGAGCCGGTGGGCAGCACGGCCGAGGAATTCGCCGCCTTCCAGGCCGCGGAGGTGCCGAAGATGGCAGAGATCGTGCGGATCTCGGGTGCGGCGGTAAACTGAGCGAAGGGGCTTCCCCCCGCGGCGGGATGGGACCAGACTTGCCGCGGAGAAGCGGGGCGTCCGCCGACGGGGCGCAGCCCGCAGCCTGTTCCAAAGCGTCGGAACGGAGACGTCCATGACCGCCCTGCGCAACAGCGGGTACCGCCACCTGGAGGTCGAGAAGATCTCGGGCTCCCTCGGCGCCGAGGTGAGCGGCGTCGACCTCAGCCAGGACCTGCCGGACGCGGTGATCGCCGAGATCCGCCAGGCGCTGCTCGACAACCTGGTGATCTTCTTCCGCGACCAGACCATGACGCCGGCGCAGCAGCTCGGCTTCGCCCGGCGCTGGGGGGAGATCCACCTGCACCCCTACATGCAGGGCATGGACGACTACCCCGAGATCCTGGAGATCGTGAAGACTCCGCAGGACAAGAAGAATTTCGGCGGCTCCTGGCATTCCGACCAGATGTTCACCGCGAACCCCGCCATGGGGACCATGCTGTACGGCAAGGTGATCCCGTCCGCCGGCGGCGACACGATGTGGACCAACCAGTACCTGGCCTATGAGAGCCTGTCGGAGGGCATGCGCCGCATGCTCGACCCGATGAAGGCGGTCAGCCGCGGCGACAATTTCAGCAGCCATGACGGCAAGACGCGCAAGGAATACTACGCCGACAAGATCAGCATGAAGGTGCGCGATCCCGGCAGCACGCAGACCGTCACGACGCATCCGCTGGTGCGCACGCATCCCGAGACGGGGCGGAAGGCGCTCTTCATCGGCGGGCATGTCCACAGGTTCGAGGACATGACGGAGCAGGAAAGCCGGCCGCTGATCGACTTCCTGATGCAGCATTCGACCCGGCCGGAATTCACCTGCCGCTTCCGCTGGAAGTCGGGCTCCGTGGCGTTCTGGGACAACCGGTGCACCCAGCACTTCGCCATCAACGACTACCCGGCCGAGACGCGGATCATGCACCGCGTGACCATCTGCGGCGACACGCCGTTCTGATGTGATCGGCGCGGGGCTGGCGACAGGCCGCCCCGCGCCCCAAATGCCCCGCGAATCCGGACCGGAGACCGCGGCGCATGACCCCAGACCCGACCCTGCCCGAGGGCATCGAGCACGTCCTCATCCCGCGCGCCCACGACATCGGCGGCTTCGAGGTTCGGCGTGCCCTGCCGGCGAAGGAACGGCAGATGGTCGGGCCCTGGATCTTCTTCGATCAGATGGGCCCGGGCGAGTTCCTGACCGGCAAGGGCCTCGACGTCCGCCCGCATCCGCATATCGGCCTGTCGACCGTCACCTACCTCTATGCCGGCGAGATCATGCACCGCGACACGCTCGGCAGCCTGCAGCCGATCGCGCCGGGCGACGTGAACTGGATGACGGCAGGACGCGGCATCGCGCATTCGGAACGCACGGACAGCGCGAAGCGCGACCGGGTCAATCCGCTGTTTGGTATCCAGACCTGGCTGGCGCTGCCCAAGACCATGGAGGAGACGGCGCCCGCCTTCGTCCATCACCCCGCCGCGACGCTGCCCACCGCCGAGGACGGGGGCATGCGCATGCGGCTGATCGCGGGCACGGGCTGGGGGCTCGCCTCACCCGTCGCGGTCTCCTCGCCGCTCTTCTACGCCGATGTCGAACTCGCGCCCGGCGCGCGCATCCCGCTGCCAGCGGAGCACGAGGAGCGCGGCGCCTATGTCGTGCAGGGCAGTGTCGAGGTCGCGGGCACGCGCTTCGAAGCGGGGCGGATGCTGCTGTTCCGCGCCGGCGACGCGCTGGCGATCACCGCGGGCGAGGCGGGGGCGCGCCTGCTGATGCTGGGCGGCGCGACGATGGACGGACCGCGGCGCCTGTTCTGGAACTTCGTCTCCTCCTCGCGCGAGCGGAT
>JAIYAI010000189.1 GCA_027489135.1 Acetobacteraceae bacterium | reverse complement strand
TGGTGCACCGCTTTGCCTCCGACATGGGCACGCCGCAATTCACCGACCCCAAGGCGCCGAACTACACAACGGCCACCGCCAGCAACGGCGCGAAGCTGGAGCTTTCCTACAATCCGCGCCTCAACATGCGGCCCTGGGGCAAGTGCCTGACCGTCGCGGTCGGGCGCGGCTTCCTCTCGCCCGGGGACACCATCACCATCCGGCTCGGCGACCGCAGCGGCGGGTCGCCCGGCGTGCGCCTCCAGACCTTCTGCGAAGACCGCTTCGAGTTCCGCGTGCTGGCCGATGTCTTCGCCTGCTTCAACTGGGCGCTGCTGCCGGAGCAGCCCTGGATCGGCATCGTGCCCGGGGCGCCGGAGACCTGGCGCGCGGTGCTGCCCACCCTGCGGCGCGTCGGCGAGAGTTTCGCCCTCGGCCTGCGCGTCGATGACCGCTGGGGCAACCCGTCGCACCTGGTGACCGGCCGCTACCGCCTGCGCCCGAACATGCCGGTGCAGGGCCTGCCAGAGGTGATCGACTGGCCCGCCGGCGACCGCGCGCACCGCATCGAAGGGCTGCATGTCGCCCATCCCGGTGACCTCGCCATCGATGTGCTGGACGAGACCGGCCACCCGCTCGCGCACAGCAATCCGCTGCGCATCGTCGACGCCGCGACCCACCTCCCCTTCTGGGCCGACATGCACGGCCAGTCGGACGAGACCATCGGCACCAACAGCGCCGCGCGCTTGACGGAATACGCCCGCGACTTCGCCTTCATCGACGCCATGTGCCACCAGGGCAACGACTTCCAGATCACCGGCGATTTCTGGCGCGACCTGAACGCGCTGACGGCGGCCAGCACCGTCCCTGGCCGCTTCGTCTTCTTCCCAGGCTGGGAATGGTCCGGCAATACCGCGCTCGGCGGCGACCGAAACGTGGTGCTGAAGGGCGAGGGCGGCACGCTTCACCGCTCCTGCCACGCGCTGGTCGAGGATCTCTCGGACGCCGCGACGGATGCGCTGGACGTGAAGGCGCTGCACGAAACCCTGCGGGCGGAGGGCGGCGCCGAGGGCGTCGTCTGCCTGCCCCATGTCGGCGGCCGCTACGCCAACCTGATCTACGCCCATGACCGCGCGCTGGAGCGCAGCGTCGAGGTGCATTCGGACTGGGGCACCTTCGACTGGCTGCTGGAGGACGCCTTCGCCACCGGGGCGCGCGTCGGCATCGCCGCCAATTCCGATGGCCACAAGGGCCGGCAGGGCGCCTCGCATCCCGGCGCGTCGCTGTTCGGCGCCTATGGCGGGCTGACCTGCTACTTCGCCGAGGCGCTGACCCGCGACGCGCTCTGGGACGCCATCCTCTGGCGCCGCCAGGTGGCGACGACGGGCGCGGCGCGCGTCCACGCCGATGCCTGGGCGGTGCTCTCGGCGCCGGCGGCGCTGCACCGCGACGATCCCGCGCTCGGCGGCGCTGCGGCGGGGCGGACGGCACGGGCGACGCTGGGCAACATCCTGACCGGCGTCATGGACCGCGAGGTGGAGTTCGGCTTCGAGATCCTCGCCGGCGCGCCCATCGAGCGCGTCGAGATCCGCAACCGCACGCGCCTGCTGGAGACCTGGCGCCCCCATGCCGCCGCCGACCTCGGGTCGCGCATCCGGGTGATCTGGGAGGGCAGCGAGTATCGCGGCCGCGGCCGGGAGACGCTGTGGCAGGGCGAGATCGCGCTGGACGGCAACAGCTGGTCGGGCGCCAGGCCGATCAACCGCTTCAACCTCGACCGCCGCTTCGATCCCTCGCCCACGGGCCTCGTCTTCGACGGCGTCACCACCGGTGGCTTCATGGGGGTGGAGGCGATGCTGGCCGACCCGCGCGCCGGCACGCTGCGGGTGCGCACGAACCTGGTGGAGGCGGAGATCCCGGTGGCGGAGATCGGGCTTGAGGACCGGGCCTGGGAGGCAGGCGGGCTCGGCCGGCGCGTGCGGGCCTTCCGCCTGCCGGATGCGAACCCGTATCGCGCCGTCCGGCACAGCCTGCGCGTGCCCCTGCGGCAGGACGAGGACAACGCGCTCTTCATCCGCGCGACGCTGGAGGACGGCAACGTCCTCTGGTCCAGCCCGATCTACCTGATCGCCGGCGACGGGCGGTGACGGGCATGCGACGACGCACCCTGCTGCGGGCGGCCTCCGCCCTGCCCCTGCTGGCCTGGGCGCCGGCGCGGCCGGTCACGCTGATCGTGCCGCTCGCCCCCGGCAGCACGGCCGACATCCTGTCGCGGATCATGGCGGAGACCTGGGCGCCCCGCCTCGGCCAGGCCGTGACCGTGGACAACCGCCCCGCCGCCGGCGGCGTGGTGGCGACGGAGCAGTTGAAGAACGCCGCGCCGGATGGCCAGACCCTGGGCCTCGTCAGCCAGGGCACGCTGGTCTTCAACAGCGTCCTCACCCGCACGCCGCGCTACGACGCGCGGGCCGACTTCGCCCCCATCGCCGTCTTCTCAACCGTCACCAACGCGCTCGTCGTGCCGAAGGCGAGCCCCTACGCCACGGCGCGCGACCTCGCCGCGGCGGCGAAGGCCCAGCCCGGCAGGCTCACCTTCTCCTCGGGCGGCAACGGCACCTCGCACCACATCTCGATGGCGCTGTTCGGCCAGGTGGCGGGGGTGGAGATGGTGCACGTACCCTATCGCGGCGCGCCGGCCGGCATCACCGCCGTGATGACCGGGGAGGTCGCGGCGGGCTGCTACAACATCCCAACCGTGCTGGCGCAGATCCGCGCCGGGGAGTTGCGCGCGCTGGGCGTGACCTCTGCCGCCCGCAGCGAATTCCTGCCGGACGTGCCGACGCTGCAGGAACAGGGCCTCGCGGGCTACGAGCTGACGACCTGGATGGGACTCGCCGCCCCCGCCCGCACGGCGCCGGAGGTGATCGAGCGCATGCATGCCGAGACCTACCGCGCGCTCGACGACGCCGCGGTCTGGGCGCGACTGCGCCAGCAGGGCTTCGAGCCGATGCCGCGCCTCACGCCCGCCGCCTTCGCCGCGCTGATCGCGGCGGAGCTGGAGAAATGGGGCCCGGTCATCCGCGCCTCCGGCGCGGTCGCCGACTGATGCGCGCGGCGCTGATGCTCGGCCTGCTGCTCCTCGCCGCGCCGGCGCAGGCGCAGCAGGCGCCGGCGCCCCCCGATCCGCCGCCGACCGAGGATTGCGGCTGCGGCCCGACCAGCACGCGCGGCGGGCCGCGATAGAGCGTGATCGTCCTAGGTGAAATCGCCGAGGACGTGAATCACGCGACAAAACAACAGCCTGGACCATGATGCGCGCTACACTCAGCGCGCATCATGGTCTATCGCGCCCCCCCGGATGCGGCGGCCCCTGGTGCTGCCCGCGCCCCGGAGGTGCCCCGATGCCCGAAGACCTGCCCAGGCTGGCGCCAGGCCCGCGCCGCGACGCCCACGGCGCGAGGACGCAGGCGTGGCGCGGCATGGCGCGGGGAAGCAGGCATCGCGCGGCATGG
>JAIYAI010000280.1 GCA_027489135.1 Acetobacteraceae bacterium | reverse complement strand
CGGCTCGACGGACCGGCTGTACCAGAGCCTGGCGGATTGGCTGAACCCGCTGCCGGGCGGGCTGCTGCATACGAATGTGGGGGCCTCCGCGATCTTCTCGGCGGTCAGCGGCAGTTCCGTCGCCACGGCGGCCACCATCGCCACGGTGGCGCTGCCGAGCTTCCGCAAGCGCAAGTATGACGAGCGGCTGGTACTGGGCTCCATCGCCGCCGGTGCCTCGCTGGGCAACCTGATCCCGCCGGGGATCGCGCTGATCGTCTTCGGCGCGATGACCAATGTCTCCGTCGGGCAGCTTTATGCCGCCGCGGTGGTGCCGGGGATCGTCATGACGATCCTCTTCATGGGCACGATCATCCTGATGGCCTGGCTGAAGCCGGCCTGGGTGCGGGAGAAGGAGCCGCTCGACCCGATCCGCGTGCGGCTGCGCCGGTCGCTGCACCTGGGGCCGCCGCTGGTGATCTTCGCGATCATCATGGGCTCGATCTACACGGGCTGGGCGACGGTGACGGAAAGCGCGGCGCTTGCGGTGGTGGCGGCGCTGCCGATCGCGGCGCTGTATGGGCGGCTCACCATCCGCATGCTGCACGAATGCTTCCTGGCGACGGCCAGCCTCACCGCCATGAGCCTGCTGATCCTGGCCGCGGCCTTCTACCTGAACTTCGTCATGGGGCTGCTCGGCGTGACGCCGGCGCTGGGGGCCTTCGTCACCGGCCTTGGCGTGGGGCCGCTGGAGCTGATCCTGGCGCTGACGGTGTTCTACCTGCTGCTCGGCGTCTTCTTCGAGACGCTGCCGATGCTGGTCGGCACGGTGCCCGTGGTCTTCCCCGTAGTGGTTGCGGCCGGCATCGATCCCGTCTGGTTCGGCGTCTTCGTCGTGCTGATGGGAGAGATCTCCCTGCTCAGCCCGCCCGTGGGCATGACGCTCTTCGTCATCCAGTCCGTGCGGCGGGAGGGAACCATCGCCCAGGTCTTCGAGGGCACGATCCCCTTCTTCATCGCCATGGTCGTGATGACGGGCCTGCTGATCGCCTTCCCCGACATGGCCTTGTGGCTGCCGCGGCTGACCTACGGGCCCTAACCTAGGCTCCGGCAGGGCGCGTCGGCTATCGCGGCAGCACGCTGGCCGCGTGTCTGGCGATGTCCCGCCGCTGCGCCACCCAGATGCTGTCCCCGCGCGAGGCGATGCCCGCCAGGATCCGCTCCACCGCCCGGAACCGCGCCGGCCGGCCCGAGATCCGCAGGTGGAAGCCGAAATTCAGCACGCATGAGAGTCCGCGCCGCGCCTCCTCCACCGCCTGGTCCAGCGCCGCCTCCACATAGTCCACGAATTCCTGCGGCGTGACGAAGCCGTTCGGGTGGAAATACTTCGCGTCGTTGGAATCCAGCGCATAGGGCACGACCAGCAGCGGCCCGCCCGGCACGCTGCGGTCCCAATAGGGCAGGTCGTCGTCGAAGCCGTTGGAGCAGTAGGTGAAGCCGCGCTCGACCAGCAGCGCGCGCGTCCAGGGGCTTTGCCCGCCGCGGCAGAAGAAGCCGACGGGCCTCTGGCCGCACACCTCCGCGATCACCGCGATGGCCCGGTCGAGGTCCGCCGCTTCCGCCACGCGGTCCGTGTAGTCCGCCTGCGGCCGCCAGACCCAGCCATGGCAGGCCGTCTCGTGTCCGCGCCGCGCCACCTCGGCCGCCAGCACGGGGGATCGCGCCACCGCCCGGCCGCACATCCACCAGGTGCTGGTCAGCCTGTGCCGGTCGAAGGCATCGAGGAACCGCCGCACACCGACCCGCGTGCCATAGGCGAAGATCTGCTCCTGCCCGAGATCGCGCTTGCCGGGGCCCACGACGGAGGCGAACTCGCCGACCTTCTCGTTCTCGGGATCGCCGGCCTCCACCGCCATCTCCGCCCCTTCCTCGTAGTTCACGACGAGGGAGACGGCGACGCGCGCGCCATTGGGCCAGACGATCTCCGGCGGGGTCAGGCCATAGCCGACGAGGTCACGCTGCATGGGGCTCTCCGCGATCCGGGGCACAGGATTTGCAAGCCCCGGACCCAAGGTCAACGTCGCCTGGAGTCCAGCACCCGATGCGTCTTCTTCGATCCGCCCTCGCCGGCCTTGCCGCCGCCTTCCTGGGCACGCTGCCTGCCGCCGCGCAACCGGCCGGCCCGCCCATCCCGCTGCGCATCACCGGCCACTTCTCGCAGAACAACAAGCATGTCGAGATCGAGCGCGCCTTCTACAACGGCCTTGCCGCCGAGACGGGCATCAACCTGCAGATCACCTACAACCCGATGGACCAGGTCGGCGTGCAGGCCGCCGATGCGCTCAGGCATCTCCGCAGCGGCGCCTTCGACGTGATGTCCGTGGTCATGGGCAACGTCGCGCGCGACGAGCCCTTCCTCGATGGCCTCGACCTCATCGGCGTCAGCCCCACGGTCGACGAACTCAAGGTCGCCGTCGATGCCGGCCGCGCCGTGGTGGAGCGCCGCCTGCAGGAACGCTTCCAGACCCGCGCCATGGCGATCTGGCCCTTCGGCCCGCAATACTTCTTCTGCAAGCCGAGCGTGCGCGGCGTCGCCGATCTCCGCGGCCTCAAGGTGCGCAGCTACACGCCGAGCATGACGGCGCTGCTGACCAGCCTCGGTGCCAACCCCGTCAGCCTGCAGTTCTCCGAGGTCTATCCGGCGCTGCAGCGCGGCGTCGTGGATTGCGGCATCACCTCCGCCACCTCCGCCTACTCCGGCAACTGGGGCGAGGTGATCACCCATGTCCTGCCGCTCTCGCTCGCGGGCGTCATCCAGGGTCACTTCATGTCGGGCCAGGCGCTGCGCCGCTTCACGCCGGACCAGCAGGCGGCGCTGGGCAAGGCCTTCGCCCGGCTCGAGGCCGAACTCTGGCAGCTTGCCCGCACCTCGGATTCGGAGGCGCTGGCCTGCCTCGGCGGCAAGCCGGAATGCACGACGCGGCGCTTCACCTCGGTGATCGCGGAGGTGCCGCAGGGCGACCAGGTCCGGCTGCGGGAGGCGGTGACGACCGCCGTGCTGCCGACCTTCCGCGACGGCTGCAACCGCGTCTGGGCGGAATGCGCGACGGTGTGGAACGAGACGATCGGGAAGGCGAGGGGGTTCGCCATTCCCTGAACAAGACTGGGGAAGGGAGGGAACTCCCTTCCCCAGACCCCAACCCTCCTTCTTTTGGCAATTTTCCGCTTTCCTCGTGGCGCCGTTCAAGCGCCTCGGCCGGGGCCGACGGGGTGCAGGGGCACGGTCGCGGCGCCACTGTCGGCGGCCGGCAAGGGACGGAAGCCGTCGGGCACCGCCATCCCCGGGTTCTCCGCGAACAGCCGCGCCCAGCAGCGGTCCGCCACCTCCTCCGCCTCGCGCAGGATCCGCGCCTCGTCCATCGTCAGGACCTCGCCGTCCCGCATCAGCCAACGCCCGTCGACCATCACGTCGTCCACGTCACGCGCCTGGCCCTGGTGCACCCAGACCGAGACGGGCCGCAGGAAGGGCGCCAGATGCGCCCGCGCCGTCTTCACCATGATCAGGTCGGCGAGGTTCCCCTCCGCCAGCCAGCCCCCGTCCCGGAAGCCCATCGCCACATAGCCGTTGCGCGTCGCCCAGCGCAGCGCGGCCTCCGGCGTCGGCTCCCGCCCATCCTTGCGCCGCACGCGCTCCATGAAGAGGCCGGTGCGCATCACCTCCACCATATCCTCGGCCATGTTGTCGCTGCCCATGGCGATATTGGCGCCGGCCTCGGCCATCTCGCAGACCCGCGGGGAAAGGCCGCGCCGCGCCGCG
>JAIYAI010000695.1 GCA_027489135.1 Acetobacteraceae bacterium | reverse complement strand
GATCGCCTCGATCCGCCCGGACGCGGCCTTCCGCGGCATCTCGGGGTCGGCGATCATCGCCCGGGTCATGCCGATCATGTCGGCCTGACCGGCGCGCAGCACCGCCTCCGCGGCCTGGGGCTGGTTGATCCGCCCGGCGACGAAGACCGGCAGCCCCGTGGCCGCGCGCAGGCCGGCGGCCTGCGGCGCCAGGTAGGCAGGCGCATAGCCCATCGGCGGCACGACATGGATCGAGCTGCCCTGGCCCGCCATCGAACCTGTGGTCACGTTCAGGTAGTCGACGGCCCCGCGCGCTGCCAGCGCCTCGCAGGCCGCGAGCACCTCCTCCGGCGCCAGCCCGTCCGCCTCCAGCTCCTCG
This sequence comes from Acetobacteraceae bacterium, assembly GCA_027489135.1. GTDB lineage: Bacteria > Pseudomonadota > Alphaproteobacteria > Acetobacterales > Acetobacteraceae > JAIEOP01. The sequence goes on along the minus strand of JAIYAI010000695.1, from coordinate 3,277 downwards.
GCCGAGATGCGCAGGCCGAGCAGCCTCTCCCCCACCGCGCGGCGCACCCCGTCCAGGCACTCGAGCAGGAAGCGCAGGCGGTTCTCCGCCGAGCCGCCATAGCGGTCGGTGCGCCGGTTGGTGCGCGGGTTGAGGAATTGCGCGAAGAGCAGGCCGTGGCTGGCCAGCAGCTCGACCCCGTCGACCCCGGCCTCCGCCAGCCGCCCCGCCCCGGCGGCGCAGGCCGCGACCAGTTCCTCGACCATGTCCGTCGGCATCTCCCGCGGCATGGTGTGGAAGCGGTGGTCCGGCACGGCCGAGGGCGCGAAGGCGACGTCGCGCAGGCCACCGCGCACGCGGCGGGAGACCCGGCCGGAATGCGAGAGCTGGGCGAAGATCCGCGCGCCGTGCCCGTGCACCGCCTGGGCCAGCGCCCGGTAGCCCGGGATGCAGCGATCCTCGGTGACCAGCAGTTCCGGATAGTCGGTGAAGGAGGAGGCGTGGAAGCGCGCCGATTCGACGATGATCAGCCCGGCCCCGCCGGCCGCCCGCGCCGCGTGGTAGGCGATCAGGTCCTCGCCCGGGATTCCGTCCCGCGCGAGGAAGGTCTGGTGGCCGGTCGAGAGGATGCGGTTGCGGATCTCCAACCCGCCCAGGCGGAGTGGCGTGAAGAGAAGCGGGAAGGCGGGGGCGGTCATCGCGGGGGGTCCTGGTCGGCGGTGCCGGCGCAGCATAGCGGGCTGTCGCGTCCGACGCGGCTGTCTTCCCGCGGCCGGGGCATCGGCGGCGTCGCGCTACGTCCGCGGCGCCTGCCCGCGCCTGCGCCGCCGCTCGTCGCCGATCGCCAGCAGCCGCGCCCGATCCTCGGGCCGGATGCGGTTGTAGCGGTCGCGCCAGTCCGGATCCTCGGGCTTCCAGCCGAAGGGCGAGCGCAGCGTGGTGCGCGGCGCCGTCGCCGTCTCCAGCAGCCCCGCCGCCAGGCGCAGCGTCTCCGCCTGCATCGCGTGGTCCCAGGGATGGCCGCAGGGATTGCCCAGCGGAAAGTCCGAGAAGAGGAAGCGCGGCACGCCGCAATGCTCGACGATGTCGCGCGCCGAGCCGATGACGACGGTCGGCATCCCGTTCGCTTCGAAATGTCGTGCGGCCAGACCGACGGTCTGGTGGCAGACCGGTCAGAGGGCGGTCAGGATCGCCGCGTCGACCTCGTCCTCCCACAGCCGCTTCAGGATCTCCGGCGCGTCGCGCCCGGTCGTCTTCGGCTGGCTGTACTCGGTGGGCACCAGGTGGAAGCGCGGCGCCAGGGCGCCGATCACGCCCTCCGCCACCAGGCGCTTCAGGGCGTCGAGCGGCAGGAAGCTCTCGCGGTCCTCGGTATGCGTCGATTCCCTGTCCCAGGCGAGGTCGGTGTCGAAGCTGGCGGGCGGGCTGTCGACCAGGCCGGACCAGACCCGGCGGCGGCCTTGCGCATCGCGATGCGACCCGTCGCCGGGGCCCGTTGTGACGACCAACCCGATCGTCATGGCGGAGAGCGGCTTGCCCGGACGCGCGAAGGGCACGTCGTCGTGCAGCGCCCAGGCATAGTCGTTGTCGTAGCCGAGCGCGCGGTAGTAGGCGCGCGTCCGCGCCATGTAGGGGACCGGCGGTCCCGCGCCCTCGTCCATGTCGTTTCCCCCCTTGGGTCTCAGGCCGCTTGCGGCAGCCGGCGCCCGCTCTCGCAATACCCGTCCACCCAGCCGGTGCGATGGCCGCTGCCCGACCAGAGGATGGGAAAGTAGCTCTCGTCCATCGTCGCGTCGCCGGTGCGCTGGTAGCGGCGATAGATGTAGCCGCCGGGCCGATCGCTGAAGCGCGCCTGCTCCGGGATGACATGCACGCCGATCGAGCGCCGCATGCGGTCATCGGTCACGTTGGGGCCGGAGCCGTGCCAGATCTCCCCGGCGTGGAAGACGCAGGAGCCGGCGGGTACCTCGATCAGCACGGGATCGGGCGGGGCGATGCCGGCCGCCGCCGCCGCGGCGCGCATATGGGCGCGGTAGTCCTCCGGCGCGTGGAAGCCCTCCGGGATCGGCGTCAGCGGCCAGAGATGCGAGCCCGGGACGTATTCGAGCGTGCCGGCGTCGCGGTGCGTGTCGTCGAGGGTCACCCAGCAGGTCACGGTCTGCTGCGGGTCCAGCACGTCGAGGAAGGAGGTGTCCTGGTGGAAGGTGACGGGCTTCGTCCGCGGTGCCTTCCACCACAGCGTGTCCTGGCCGAGCCGCGTGCCGGACCACCCGGCCAGCATCGCCGCGGCACGGCCGAGATCGGCCGAGAGGGCAAGGCGCGCGATGGTGAGGTCCGCCTTCCAGGCATTGGCCATGTGCCGGGTGACGTCGGGCAGGCTCATGCCCTCGCGCCAGTACCATTCGTCCGGATAGATGCCGGTATCGAAGCGCCCGGCGAAGACCAGGGGAAAGCGTTCGCGCAGCGCCGCGATGCGGTCGGGGGAGAGGATGCGCTCCACCACCAGGAAGCCGTCGCGGCGGAAGCGGGCGACCGCCCCGGCATCGAGGCCGGCGAGGGCGGGCAGGTCGAAGGCGGCCATTCTGCTTGTCCTGTTCGGCCATCTGGAGTTCGCATAGCATTATCGTCGGGCAGGACGGCAAGCCACCGAATGGATTACGGAAGATGAGGCCCGGCACGACGCTCGACCGAACGGATGACGCGATTCTCGCCCTGCTGCAGAACGACGCACGGCTCTCGGTGAAGGAGGTCGCGGCGGCCGTCGGCCTCGCCCCCTCCTCCGTGCACGGGCGGATGCGGGCACTGCGGGAGGCCGGGGTGCTGCGCGGCGCCCATGCCGAGGTCGATCCCCGCGCCATGGGCATCGGGCTGGAAGCGCTGCTGATGATCGGCCTCTCGAAGCATGAGCGCGACACGGTCGACCGCTTCCTCGACGACGCCGTGGCGCTGCCGGAGGTGCGCGCGGCCTTCCTGGTGACGGGGCGCTACGACGTGATCGTGCATGTCGCGGTGCGCGACACGCAGCACCTGAAGGAGCTCGCGCTCGATCACTTCACCAGCCGCGCCGCGGTGACGCGCATCGAGACCTCGATCATCTTCGATGCGCGGCGGCGGCATGCGCTGCCGGTCTATCGCGCGGGCTGAGCTACCCCCCGCGCAGCCAGGGCGCGGGATCGACGGGCTGCCCGCCGCGTCGGAGTTCGCCGTAGAGCGTCGCCCGCCCCTGGCCCGCCCCTGGGCCACCACCGAGCTGCCCGACCGGCTCGCCGGCCAGGATGCGCTGGCCCGGCTGCACGTC
>JAIYAI010000162.1 GCA_027489135.1 Acetobacteraceae bacterium | reverse complement strand
TTTTCTCGCTGATCGCCGAGGGCGCCTTCAACAAGTTCCCGAAGCTGAAGGTCGTACTGCTCAACGCCGGCCTCGGCTGGCTGCCGAGCATTCTCTGGCGCGGCACCAAGGAATGGCGCGCGCTGCGCCGCGAGGTGCCCTGGGTGGATCGCAGCCCGGCGGACCTGTTCCGCGAGCATGTCCGCATCTCCTGCCAACCCAACGACGCGCCGCCCGACCCCGCCGATTTCGCCGCGCTGTTCGAGATGATCGGCAGCGACGAGGTGTTGATGTTCTCGACCGATTGGCCGCGTTACCGCTTCGACGGGACGGACGCGCGGGCGCCCGGCCGGCCGGAGCGGATCCGCGACCGCGTGCTGCGGCAGAATGCGCTGGATACCTATCCTCGACTGAAGGAGAGCCTCTCATGAGTGCGACGACCCTTCCGCGTACGGATGCCCCGGCGCAGACGCGCCTCAAGGTCATCGATTGCGACGTGCACCCGGCGATGCGCTCCGGCGCCGAACTGGACCGCTGGCTCAGCCCGCGCTGGCAGCAGCACCGCAAGGAATACGGCCTGCGCCTGCGCCAGCCCTTCACCAGCACCTACCCCTACCCGAAGTCGGCGCCGGCGCTGTCGCGGCGGGATAGCTGGCCGCCCAATGGCGGGCCGCCGGGCAGCGACCTCGCCTTCATGCAGCAGCAGCATCTCGACTTCCACGACATCGAATACGGCATGCTTCAGCCACTCTCGGTGCGCGGCATGGATGAGCGCGTGCCCGGCTTCGCCGAGGTGGTCTCGACCGCGGTGAACCACTGGCAGCACGAGGACTGGACCAGCAAGGATAAGCGGCTGAAGGCGACCATCGCCGTGCCCGGCGAGGACGCCAAGGCGGCGGTAAAGGAGATCGAGCGCTGGGCCGGGCATCCGGACTTCGTGCAGGTCTCCATGGTCACCCGTGCGCTGGAGCCGCTTGGCCGCCAGCGCTACTGGCCGATCTACGAGGCCTGCGAGCATTACGGCCTGCCCCTTGGCCTGCACACGCTGGGCACCAGCGGCCACAGCGTCGCCGCGGGCGGCTGGCCCAGCTTCTACTATGAGGAGCACCAGGCGGTGGCGATGTCGCTCGCCGCCATGACCGCGAGCTTCATCCTGGAAGGCGTCGCCGCGCGCTTCCCCAAGCTCAAGATGGTGATCATCGAGGGCGGCTTCGGCTGGGTTCCCTCCCTGGGCTGGCGCATGGACAGCCACTGGAAGGCGCTGCGCAGTGAGGTCCCGCACCTGGAGCGCCTGCCCAGCGAGTACATGAAGGAGGCCTTCTGGTTCACCACCCAGCCCGTGGAGGAGCCGGAGAATCCCGAGCATCTGCGCAAGCTGATCGACTGGATCGGCTGGGATCGGCTCCTCTTCGCCACCGACTACCCGCATTGGGACAGCGACGATCCCCGCTACGCCTTCAAGTGCCACCTGTCCGAGGCCGAGAAGCGCGCGATCTTCAACGGGAATGCGAAGGCCGTGTACGGGCTCTGATTCGCGGGTTTATCGTTGCGCTGCTGCTGGCCGCGGGGCCGGCTGCGGCGCGGACGCTGGTGGTGGGGCCGGGCGAGGCGTTGCAGCGCCCCTCCGCCGCCGCGGCCATCGCCCAGCGCGGCGACCGCGTGCTGGTACGCGCCGGGGTGTACCGCGACTGCGCGGTCTGGCGCGTGCCCGATGTCAGCGTGGAGGCGGTCGGCGGCCCGGTGGTGATCACCGGCCCGGTCTGCGAGCGCCGGGGCCTCTTCATCGCCGCCGCCTCGGGGCTGAGCGTGACGGGGTTGACCTTTCGCGGCGCCCGCGCACCGACCGGCAACGGCGCCGGCATCCTCGCGCATGGCGGCAGCCTGACCGTGCGCGACAGCCGCTTCGAGAACAACGAGAACGGCATCCTGACGGGCGGTGCCGATGACGCCGTGCTGCTGGTGGAGCGCAGCGTCTTCATCGGCAACGGTGCGCTGCGTGAGGGCTGGGAATGCGCGCACGGCATCTATGCGGGGCGCCTCGGCCGCGTGGTGATCCGCGACAGCCGCTTCGAGGGCACGCGCATCTGCCACCACATCAAGTCGCGCGCCGCGGAGACCGAGGTGACCGGCACGCGCATCCGCGACGGACGGCACGGCGATTCCAGCTATCTCATCGACCTGCCCAACGGCGGCAATGCGCTCATCCGCGGCAACCGGCTGGAAAAGGGCCCGCGCAGCGACAATCCGGCCCAGGCGATCGCGCTCGGCTTCGAGGGCGTGAGCCACCCGACGACCCGGCTGCTGATCGAGGACAACATCTTCCGCAACCGCTTGCCCGAGCGCACCGAGTTCGTCGGCAACCGCACCACGACGCCGGCGATGCTGGTCGGCAACCGCCTGTCCGGCCCCGTGATCCCGCTGCGCGGCCCTGGCGAGGTGCGCTGACGCTTGCGTGCCGCGGGTGCGCACCGCAAACAGCGGGCCCTGTTCGTCCAAGGAGAGTGGCCCCATGTCAGGCCCGCTTGCCGGCATCCGCGTGCTGGACCTGACCTCCGTGCTCGTCGGCCCCTACTGCACGCAGATCCTCGCGGAGATGGGCGCCGAGGTGACGAAGGTGGAGGCACCGGAGGGCGACGTGGTCCGGCTGATCGGGCCGGAGCGTCACAGGCTGATGGGGGGCATGTTCCTCACCATCAACCGCGGCAAGCGCAGCATCGCGATGGACCTGAAGCAGCCCGCGGCGCGCGATGCGCTGCTGCGGCTGGCGAAGGAGGCGGATGTCTTCGTCACTAATGTGCGCCCCGCGGCGATGGCGCGGCTCGGCCTCGACTACGAGGCGCTGCATCAGGCCAATCCGCGCATCGTCTATGCCTCGATCCAGGGATACGGCCAGGACGGACCCTATGCGCCGCGGCCGGCCTATGACGACCTGATGCAGGGCGCGGCGCTGATCGCGGGGCTGCATGCGCGCGCCACCGGCGGAGAGCCGCGCTACGCGCCGCTGGCCATGGCGGACCGCATCACCGGGCTGATGATGGCCAACGCCATCAACGGCGCGCTCTACCACCGGGAGCGGACGGGGCAGGGGCAGCTCGTCGAGGTGCCGATGTTCGAGACGATGCTGACCTTCGTCCTCGGCGACCATATCACCGGCAAGGCCTTCGACCCGCCCTTGGATGGCGGCGGCTACCAGCGGCATCTCTCGGCGGACCGCAAGCCGTACCGGACCAAGGACGGCTTCGTCTGCACCATGATCTACAACGACCGGCAGTGGCGGAATTTCTGCGCCGCGGTGGGCTGGCCCGATCTCGTCTCCACCGATCCGCGCTTCGCCAGCCACGCCACGCGCACGCGGCATATCGACGAGATCCTGGCGATGCTGTCGGAGCTTTTCCTCACCCGGACCAGCGCCGAATGGCTGCAGATCCTGGCCGATGCCGACCTGCCGGTGACGCCGGTGCATACCCTCGACAGCATCTTCGAGGATCCGCATGTCGTGGCGACCGGCTTCTTTCAGCCGGAGGACCACCCGACCGAGGGCAGGGTGCGACGCATGGCCGTGCCGATGAGGTTCTCCGCCGCCGGAGAGCCGGAGCGCCGCCCGGCGCCCAACCTCGGCGAGCACAGCCGCGCCGTGCTGGCGGAGGGTGGGTTCAGCGAGGCCGAGATCGACGCGCTGGTCGCCGCTGGTGCCGTGAAGGCGCGTTGACCAAGGCGGGCGGCGAAGCCGACCGAGCGCGCTGTTGCGCGCTGCCGGACGTCTGGCGAAGCCAAGCGCGCGGATGCGCGCGCCCGGCGTCTGAGGGCGGACTAAGTGGGCCTGTCGCCTGCCACCTGAACGCGCCGCATCACCCGCCGATGCGGCCCGGTGTCGTTCAGTGCGATGTGCTTGGTCGAGCGGTTGTCCCAGAACGCCACCGACCCCGGCTCCCACCGGAAGCGGCAGGTGAATTCCGGCCGGTGCCCGACGGCGAGCAGGTAGTCCAGCAGCGGCTTGCTCTCCGCCTCCGTCATGCCCTCGAAGGCCACGGTGTAGCTGTGGTTGACGAAGAGGCCGCGCCGCCCGGTCTCCGGGTGGGTGCGCACCACCGGGTGGAGGCTGATCGTCTCCTGCCAGTCCGCGTCCTCGCGCACCTTGGTGCTGCGATGCGCGTTCATGCCTGCCCGCGGCCCCGCCACCTTCCGGTCCGTGTGGATGGCACGCAGCGGGTCGATCAGCCGCTTCATGCCATCCGAGAGGCTGTCATAGGCGGCCCACTGCGCGGCGAACATCGTGTCGCCGCCCCAGGGTGGTACGTCGAGGCCGTGCAGGATCGCGCCCATGGGCGGCTCCGCGACCATGGTGGTGTCGGCGTGCCATTCCTCGCCGACGATGCGCGTGTCACCGGGTTCGCGGCGAATGGTCACGATCTCGGGATCGGGGCCGGTGCCCTTGTAGTTGGGATGGATGAAGATCGGCCCGAACTTGCGCGCCAGCGCCTTGTGCTGGTCGTCGTCCATGACCTGGTTGCGGAAGAAGACCACGCCGTGCTCGTTCAGCGCGGCGCGGATCTCGGCGACCTCGCCGTCGTCGATCTCGCTGAGGATGACGCCCGAGATCTCCGCCCCGCAGGCGCCGGCGATCTTCGCCATCTCGATCCGGCTGTTGCGCATGGTTTCCTCCGCATCGCCTTGTTGGCGCGATTGGGCGCCCGGGCGGCGGGACCTGTCAATCCGGTGCGGCGCAGGCGATGAAGCGCTGAGCCGCCGGCCCCGGCGTGCCGTGCCAGGCCAGCACCGTGGCGATGGGGGGCGGCGGATCGGCGATGGGCCGGACCGCGATGCCGGCCATGCCCAGCATCGGGTCGCCGCGCGGATAGATGCTGGCGCCAAGGCCCGCCGCGACCAGGCCGAGGATGCCGGGCGCGGTGCTCGGTTCCAGCACCGGCGCCAGCGGCAGTCCCTGCGCGGCGAAGCTGCCGGCGAGCAGGGCGCGGAAGGCGTCTCACTCCGCCGCCGCGCCGAGGATGAGCCCGGCCTCGGCAAGGTCCCGCAGAGTGGGCGGCGCGGGTCGGCGGGCGAGGCGGTGCCGCGCCGGCAGCAGCGCGACGAGCTCCTCCGTGACGAGGGGGAGGGAGGAGAAGCCCTCCGCCGCCACCGGCCCGATCAGGAAGCCGAGGTCGAGCACGCCGCGGGCCAGCGCCGTCTGCTGCGCCTGGGTGTCCATGTAGGTCAGGCCGATGCCGACCTCCGGATGCCGGGCGCGGAAGGCGCGGACGGCGCGCGGCATGGCGCCGGTGGCGGCGAAGGACATGTAGCCGATGGCAAGCCGCCCGCGCTCCCCGGCCGCGGCCTGCTGCGCCGCCTGCACGGCGCGGCCAAGCATCCGCAGCAGGTCGCGGTTTTCCGCGAAGAAGGCCTCGCCGGCTGGCGTCAGCGCCACGGCGCGGGTCGTGCGGGCCAGCAGCGGCACGCCGACCCGCCGTTCCAGCGCCTGCACGCGGCGGGAGATGGCGGACTGGTCGAGGGCGAGGCGGCGCGCGGCGCGGCGGAAGCTGCGTTCCTCCGCCACCGCGACGAAGGCCTGGATGTCGTCGAGTTCGGGCAGGTGGCGCATGGCGGGAGTGGAGCATTGATGCGCCATCCGCATCAATCCCTGCCGCATCGGCACTTCCGGCCCGCGCGGGAAGCAAGGCAGGATGGCCGCATCCCCGACGGAGAGCGCGTGCCATGACCATCGAGAACCTCGACGAGGCCCTGCAGGCTGCCTTCGACGAAAGCACCCGCATCTACCGCGAGCGCGGCTTCGCCCGCCGCATCGGCTTCGGCCGCAAGCCCGCGCTGATCAGCGTCGATCTCGCCAATGCCTGGACCCGCCCCGGCAACCCCTTCACCTGCGAGGGTGTGGACGACCGCATCATCCCGGCCATGCAGAAGCTGCTCGCGGCCTGCCGGGCCAATGGGCATGTCGTGGTCCACGTCACCACCGCCTACCAGATCACCAACCGCCAGGACCCGCGCACCGATATGGGCCTGTGGCACATGAAGATTCCGGTCGAGGCGGTGGATTTGAAGGACGAGCACCTCTGGGCCATCGACAGCCGCATCGCGCCAATCGAGGGGGAATGGGTGATGCTGAAGAAGCGCGCCTCCTCCTTCAGCGGCACGCCGCTGGCGGGGTATCTGCGGGCCGCCGGCGTCGACACCATCCTGGTGACGGGCGTGACCGCCACCGCCTGCGTCCGCACCACCATCTGCGACGGTCTGCAGGAGGGGTTCCGCACCATCGCCGTGAAGGAGGCGATCGGCGACCGCGTCCCTGGCGCCGTGGCGTGGAACCTCTATGACATCGACGCGAAATTCGCGGATGTGGAATCGGTGGATACCTGCGTGGACTACCTCAACACGGTCAATACAACGGCGGCATGAGCCAGCGGTTCGGCCTTCTCTCCCTGGCACGGGAGGCGCTGCGCGGGCACCGGGGCTGGCAGCCGCAATGGCGCAGCCCGGAACGCCCGCGCGACGCCTATGATGTCGTCATCGTCGGCGGCGGCGGGCATGGCCTCGCCACCGCCTACTACCTGGCGAAGGAGCATGGCCTGGCGGGCCGTGTCGCGGTGCTGGAGAAGGGCTGGATCGGCGGCGGCAACACGGGCCGCAACACCACGATCATCCGCAGCAACTACCTCTTCCCGGAAAGCGCCGCGCTCTACGACCATGCGGTGAAGCTGTGGGAGGGGCTGTCCCAGGACCTCGACTACAACGTCATGTTCAGCCCGCGCGGCGTGATGATGCTGGCGCACAACGTCCACGACGTGCAGAGCTTCCGCCGGCACGTGCATGCCAACCGCCTCGACGGCGTGGACAATGAATGGCTGACGCCGGCGCAGGCCAAGGCGTACTGCCCGCCGCTCGACATCGACTGCGCGCGCCATCCCGTGCTGGGCGCGGCGCTGCAGCGGCGCGGCGGCGTGGCGCGGCACGATGCGGTGGCCTGGGGCTACGCGCGGGCGGCGAGCGCCCTCGGCGTCGACATCGTGCAGAATTGCGAAGTGACGGGCATCGACCGCGATCCCGCGACCGGCGCCGTCACCGGCCTGCGGACCAGCAAGGGTGCCGTCCGCGCGGGCCGCATCGGCGTGGTCGCGGCCGGCAGCACCAGCCTGGTCATGGCCATGGCTGGCCTGCGCATGCCGCTGGAAAGCTTCCCCCTGCAGGCGCTGGTGAGCGAGCCCGTGAAGCCGGTCTTCCCCTGTGTCGTCATGTCCAACACCGTGCACGCCTATATCAGCCAGTCCGACAAGGGCGAGCTCGTCATTGGCGCCGGCACGGACCAGTACCCCAGCTACAGCCAGGCCGGCGGCGTGCAGATCCTGACCCATACGCTGGAGGCGATCTGCGAGATGTTCCCGATCTTCCGCCGCATGCGCATGCTGCGAAGCTGGGGCGGCATCGTGGACACGACGCCGGACCGCTCGCCCATCATCGGCACCACGCCCGTCCCCGGGTTGTTCGTGAATTGCGGCTGGGGCACCGGTGGATTCAAGGCGACGCCGGGCAGCGGGCATGTCTTCGCCGCTACCATCGCGCGCGGGGAGCCGCACCCGATCGCCGCGCCCTTCAGCCTGGAGCGGTTCACGACAGGCCGGCTGATCGATGAGGCCGCCGCGGCGGCGGTGGCGCATTGATGGCGCGGGCACGTCTCTCCCTTCCCCCGCTGGCGGGGGAAGGGTCGGGGTTGGGGGTGGCGGTGCCATCGCTTCCCTGCCACCCCCACCCCAGCCCTCCCCCGCCCGCGGGGGAGGGGGCGCCGTCATGCTCCTGATCCGCTGCCCCTGGTGCGGCGACCGCGCCGAACTGGAATTCCGTCACTGCGGGGAGGCGCATATCGTCCGTCCCGCCGACCCTTCGGCGCAGTCCGACGCGGAGTGGGCCGAGTACCTCTACCTGCGCGAGAACCCACGCGGCTGGCACCGCGAGCGCTGGCGGCACATCCATGGCTGCGGCCGCTTCTTCAACGCGCTGCGCCACACCGGCACGGACCGCTTCGCCGCCACCTACCGCGCCGAGGATCCGCGCCCGGAGATCCCGGAATGAGCGGGCGCCTGCCCGCGGGGGGCCGTATCGACCGAACCCGCCCTCTGCGCTTCACCTTCGACGGCCGCGGCTACACGGGCTACGCCGGCGACACCCTGGCCTCCGCGCTGCTCGCCAACGGCGTCCATCTCGTCGGCCGTAGCTTCAAGTACCACCGGCCCCGCGGCATCCTCTCCGCCGGGTCCGAGGAACCCAACGCGCTCGTCGAGATCGACCGGGGTGGCGGCCGGCGCGAACCGAATGTCCGCGCCACCATGGTGCCGCTGGTCGATGGCCTGGTCGCGCGCAGCCAGAACCGCTGGCCCTCGCTGCGCCTCGATCTCGCGTCGCTCGCCGGCCTCGCCGCGCCGCTGCTGCCGGCGGGTTTCTACTACAAGACCTTCCTCGGCCCGGGCCGGGAGGCCTGGCACAGGCGCTGGGAACCGCTGATCCGCCGCATGGCCGGCCTCGGCCGCGCGCCCGACGCGCCGGACCCGGACCGCTACGCCAACCGCTACGCCCATGCCGAGGTGCTCGTCATCGGCGCCGGCCCCGCCGGCCTCGATGCCGCCATTGCCGCGGCGGAGCAGGGCGGCCGCGTCATCCTCTGCGACGAGCAGGCGGAGATGGGCGGCAGCCTGCTCGCCGACCCGGCGCAATGGGACCGCCTGGCGGCGATGCTGGCGACGCTGCGCGCCAACCCGCGCGTCACCCTGCTGCCGCGGACCACGGCCTTCCATCACGGGTTGCAGAATTTCGTCTCGCTCGCCCAGGTCCTCGATCGGCCCGACGGCCTGCGCGAACGGCTCTGGCAGGTCCGTGCCCGGCGTGTCGTGCTGGCGACCGGCGCGATCGAGCGGACCATCCCCTTCGCCGGCAATGACCGCCCCGGCGTCATGCTGGCCGACGCCGCCCGGACCTACGCCGCGCGCTACGGCGTGCTGCCGGGCCGCCGCGTCGTCGCCTCCGTCGCGCATGACAGCGGCTACGACGCCGCCTTCACGCTGCAGGATGCGGGTGAGACCGTCGCCGCCATCCTCGACCTCCGCGCCGATCCCGCCCGCGCCGCGGCGGCCGAAGCGCGCGGCATCACAGTGCTTCGCGGCCACGGCATCGTCGGCACGCGCGGCGGTTTGCACGTCACCGGCGTGCGCGCCGCGCCGCTGATGGAAGGGGGCCGCCCCGATCCCGTCCGCGCCCGCGACATCGCCTGTGACCTGGTGCTGATGGCCGGCGGCTGGACGCCGACCCTGCACCTGTTGTCCCAGGCCCGCGGCCGGCTGCGCTGGGACGAGGCCGCCGACGCCTTCCTGCCCGGCGACCTGCCGGAGGGCATCACCTGTGTCGGGTCCTGCGCCGGCACCGAGGCGGGCCTGCCGATCCGCGCCATCGCCGCCGGCGCCGCGCCCGGCGCCTTCATCGACCACCAGAACGACGTCACCGCCAAGGACATCGCGCTCGCCCTGCGCGAGGGCTTCACCTCCATCGAGCATGTGAAGCGCTACACCACCAACGGCATGGCGACCGACCAGGGCAAGACCAGCAACATGCTCGGCCTCGCCGTCGCCGCCGCGACGCTCGGGCGCGCGTTGCCCGAGGTGGGGCTGACCACCTTCCGCCCGCCCTATACGCCGGTGACCTTCGGCACCCTCGCCGGCCGCGCGCGGGGGCTGGATTTCGAGCCCATTCGTCGCGCGCCGCTGCATGGCTGGGCCGAAGCGCAGGGCGCCGTCTTCGAACCGGTGGGCCAGTGGATGCGCGCCCGCTACTTCCCCCGCGCCGGGGAGGACATGCACGCCGCCGTCGCCCGCGAATGCCGCGCCGTGCGGGCGGCCGTGGGGATGCTCGACGCCTCCACCCTCGGCAAGATCGAGGTCACGGGGCCGGACGCCGCGGAGTTCCTGGAACGCACCTATGTCAACGCGGTGCACAGCCTGAAGCCGGGGCGGTCGCGCTATGCGCTGCTGCTGCGGGAGGATGGCTTCGTCTTCGACGACGGCATCATCGCCCGCCTCGCGCCCGATCGCTTCCATGTCACCACCACGACCGGCGGCGCCGCGCGCGTGCTGCACATGCTGGAGGACTACCGCCAGACCGAGTTCCCGGAATTGCGCGTCTGGCTCACCTCCACGACCGAGCACTGGGGTGTGATCGCGCTGCAGGGCCCGCGCGCGCGCGACCTGCTGGCGCCGCATGTCGAGGGGCTGGACCTGTCGCGGGAGGCCTTCCCGCACATGGCCTGCGGCGCGGCGCGGATCTGCGGCATCCCGGGCCTCGTCTTCCGCGCCAGCTTCACCGGCGAACTCGGCTTCGAGGTGAACGTGCCGGCGGGCCATGCGCCGATGGTGTGGGAGCGGCTGTGGCAGGACGGCCAGCGCCTCGGCGTCGTGGCCTATGGCACGGAGGCGATGCACGTCCTCCGCGCCGAGAAGGGCTATGTCATCGTCGGGCAGGAGACGGACGGCACGGTCACGCCGGACGACCTCGGCTATGGCTGGGCCATCGGCAAGGCGAAGCGCGATTTCGTCGGCAAGCGCAGCCTGGCGCGGCCGGACATGCAGCGCACGGACCGCCTGCAACTCGTCGGGCTGAAGCCGCGCGACGGCCGCGTGCCGGACGAGGGCGCGCAACTTGTCGTGGGGGAGGGGCCGTCGCAGGGACACGTCACCTCGGCCTACGACGTCGCCGTGCTCGGCCTGCTGCGCGCGGGGCGGAGCCGGATGGGCGAGACGATCCTCGCCACCAGCCTCGACGGCGCGCCGATCCCGCTGGAGGTGGTGCCGCCCGTCTTCCTCGACCCGAAGGGGGAGCGGCTGCATGGCTGAGACCACGCTGCGCCCGATCCCGGATCGCGTGCGTTTCTCGCTGCGCTGCGCCCGCACGCCGCCGGCGATGCTGCCAGCGCGGCCGCTGACGAGCATGGTCGAGGGGCCGCGCGCCGCGCTCTGGCTCGGCCCCGACGAATGGCTGTGGCTGGGTGCGGCGCCGCCGGAGGCCGAGGGCCTCGCCGCCATCGACATCTCCCACCGCCACCTCGGCTTCGCGCTGGAGGGTCCCAGCGGCGCGGTGGCGCTGAACGAGGGCTGCCCGCTCGACC
>JAIYAI010000051.1 GCA_027489135.1 Acetobacteraceae bacterium | reverse complement strand
GGCGCTGGCGCAGCGCGGCGCCGGGATCCGCGGCCGCGCGGCCCGGGACACTGCCAGCCTCCTCGGCGCGCACAGGACGGCCGCGATCAGGACCCGGCGCAGGCAGGGCGCTGCGCACCGAGGCCGGTGGCTCGACAGCCCGCTCGCCCCGTTGCGGGCGGAGGTCTCCGGGCGCGAGGCCGAGACGTGTGGCGCTCCGCTCGGTCAGCCCGCGGGTCTCGGCATCCGGGCGCGGCGGCAGGCCGGATCCACGCGTCGCGTCGCGCAACACGGCCTGGTCGGCGCGCCGCGCTTCCTCCCGCACGGGACGAGAGGCGAGCATGGTGCGCTCCGGCACCAGCGTCGCCGCCGCGCGGTTGCGATAGGCATCGAAGCGCCGGTCCTCCGGTCCGTCCCAGCGGCGATCGTCCCGCCACCGCTCCTCCCAGTGCCGGCGGTCAGGCCCGCCCCACGCGGTCCAGCGCTGCCTCACGGGCGCGACGTAGGGCACCTGCCGCAGGTTCACCCGCGCCACATAGGCCGGGGAGCAGCGGTACCAGGGATACCAGGCCTCGCGCGGGCCGAGCGGGATCCAGCCCACCGGTCGCCCCCAGCCCGGCCGCGGCGGGGGCGCGAAGAAGCTGACCAACGCCGGTGCCCAGACCGGGCGCAGCGGTGGCAGACCGATGATCGGCACCGGCGCTGGCGCCCATCCCCAACGGGGCCCGATCCGCACCCAACGCCCATAGTGCCCGGTGACGAAGCCCCAGGGCGCCGCGTCCACCCAGGTCCAGCCCCAGGGATCGCGCCATTCCCAGGACCCGTCCTGGTACGGCACCCAGTCCTGCGTGACCGGCGGATACCAGACCTCGCCATACTCCGGGTTGCGGTCCCAGCGGCCGACCTGGCTGAGTTCGGCGGCGCCGGTCATGCCGCGCACCGCCTGGGGCAGCGGGGCGCGGGGCGCCGCGCCGAGTGCCCAGGCCATCAGCGACGTCGGCGGCCCGGCGGGCCCGATCTGCGCAGCCGCGCCGCCGGTGGCGAGGGTGACCGCCTGGCCGGGGCCGAGGCGGATCGGTTCCGCGCTGCCGGCGAGGGTCACCTCCGCCCCCCCCTCGAACACCGCGATACGGCCGGGGCGGCTGCCGTCGGGTGCGGCGGTCTCGACCAGGATGCGGCTGTCGATGGCAGTCGCGACGCTGGCCTCCGGCGTCGCGATATCCGCCATGCCGCCGAACGCAGCGAGGCCGGAGAGACGCAGGAAGACGCTGCCCTGCGCCAGGGTGGCGCGCAGCCCCTGCTCGTCGAGCGCATCGACCTGCAGCGCCGTGCCGCCATCCATGAACAGGGCCGCCGTCCCGGCCTCGATCGCGGTGCGGGCGCCAGGATCGGTCCAGAGTGCGTTCCCGGCGACGATCGCGGTGTTCAACGTGGCAGGGCGCCAGTCCTCGGTGCCGGGCAGTCGCAGACCGGCGTTGCCGGTGACGCGGGCGACGCGGCCCACCACGGCGGGCGGATCCTCGGCCTGCAGGCGCAGCGCCTCGGCGTCGAGATCGGCCGGCACGGGCGTGGCAGCGGCGGTGGGCGCGACGGGCCGCGGGCGCGGGGCGGCGGGCGCGGCTGCCGGCGCGCGGTCGAACTTGCCGCCCCATCCGGGATGGAGCTGCCCGCCCTCCTGCGGGGGGACGTAGCCGTAGCCCGGCGCGCCATAGGCACCGCCCGGCAGATTGCCGGGGAACTTCTGGGCCGCGACGGGCGCCGGCAACAGCATCGCCGCGAGGGCGGCGGCGCCGAGCCGGGTCGGGAGGGGTCTGGACATGGGCCTTCCTGCAGGGCCCGGCCAAGGGAAGACGGGCCGGTATCCTGCAGTCAACGCCGGAGGCGTGGCGGAAAACAGGCGGCGGCGTGGCGATCCGGGGCCGCCACGCCGCACCTCACACGAAGATGACGCCGGCGGTCAGCGCAGGGTGATCGGCGTCAGGTCCTGGAACCAGGATTGCGCCTGGACGAAGCCCTGCACGTTCCGCCCCAGCGCGCGCGGGTTCATGTCGTGCGAGACGAACAGGAAGAGCCGGTCGTCCACCACCTTCTCATGCAGTTGCTGCAGCAGCTTGTCCTGCGCCGGCGCATCGAACTCCGCGTAGATCGCGTCCATCAGCTTGTCGTAGTCCGCATCCGAGAAATAGCCCCAGTTGTTCGCCGCCGGGGGCACCATCTCCGTCTTCAGGAAGCGCACGGCGAAGGTGAAGGGGTCGAAGGCGCCGTAGGAGATGTTGATCGCGCTGACGCCGCGGCTGGCCGGCGACTTCGCGCCCTCGCGCCAGATGCCGAGCAGGGCGTTCCACTCCACCACCTCGAAGGAGACATCGATACCGATCTCCTTGAGGTTCTGTTGCACCGCCTCGTTCATCGGCAGCGGCTGCATCTGCCCGGAGCCGGAGGGCGAGATCGCGACCTTGGTCTTCAGCGGGTTGCGCGGGGTGAAGCCGGCCTCGGCCATCAGCCGGCGGGCCGCGGCGGCGTCGGTGACCAGGGGGCGCTTGGGCGTGCCATGCCAGCTATGGCCGGGCGGGACGAGGCCGGCGCCCGGCAGCCCCATGCCGCCCAGCATCTCGCTGATGCCCTTGCGGTCGACGGCGAGGTTGGCAGCCTCGCGGATCCGCCGGTCGCGCCAGGGCGAGCCCTCCACCATGGAGAAATGCCAGGTCCAGTTGTGCGGATACTGGTTGGAGATGATCTGGAAGCCGGCCTGGCGCAGCGAGGGGATGGCGTCGGAGGGCGGCGCCTCGATGAAATCGACCTGGCCGGACCGCAGCGCGGCGACGCGGGTATTCGCCTCCGGCAGCGGCAGCAGGACCAGGCGCCCGGCCCGCGGGATGCGCGCGGCTTCCCAGTAGTCGGGGTTGCGCAACATCACGCAACGCTCCCGGATGGAGAAGGTCTCGAGCTTCCAGGGACCGGTGCCGACCGCCTTCTGGAGGTAATTGTCCCAGTTCTTGCCTGCCGCTTCCCAGGCGCCCTGATGGGTGATGCCCACCCAGGTGAGGCCATAGGGGACGAAGCTGTCGGGACGCGTGGTCTCCAGGATGAAGGTGCGCGGCCCCTCCGCCCGCCAGGACGCGATGGTCGGCATGCGGATGCGGGCGAAGGCATTGGCGCGCGGATCGTAGTGCGGCGCATCGGCCTTGAAGGCGCGGTCATAGGAGAAGACGACGTCGTTCGCGTCCATCACCTTGCCGTCATGGAATTTCACGCCTTCGCGCAGCGTGATGATCCAGCGCCGGCGGTCGGCCGGGTCGGTCTTCCACTCCGTCGCGAGGCCCGGGCGCAGCACCGCGGGGCCGTCGAACTTGCTGAGATCCCACATGACGAGCTGGTCGTAGAGGGTGACGCCCATGAAGCGGTGGCCCTCGCCGCCCTGGTCCGGCACGCCGTTGGATAGCGGCACGGCGGAGGCGGTCATGCCGACACGGAGCGTTGTTGTGGGCGTGCCCTGGGCG
>JAIYAI010000247.1 GCA_027489135.1 Acetobacteraceae bacterium | reverse complement strand
GCCCGGCGGCGAGCGCCTGGCCGTCGAGCAGCACCTCGAGCTGCGGGGCATTGCCGGTGTTCAGAACTGCCGGCGGGTCGCGGTTGGCGACCGCGTAGCTTTCGCCCGGCTTGAGCACGCGATCGACAATGATCGGGCCGTTGGCGCGCTCGCGCACCTGCACCCAGACCTCCGTCGTCCGCGCGCGCAGCACCACGCGGGGCTCGTCGGGGCGCGGTGCCGGCGTGACGGCGGGGGTGGGCGGCGTGGCCGGGGGCGTAGCCGGGGCGACGCCCGGCCGGACCGGCAGGGCGGGCGCCGGGGCGGCCGCAGCCTGGGTCGGTGGCAGCGGTGCCGGCGCCGGGGCGGCGGGCGTCTCGGCCGGCGGCGGCTCCCGCACCGTGGCCAGGTCTTGCAGCCGCGGTGGCGGGGGTGGCACGGCGTCCACCACCCGCTCCCCGCTGCCGGACCAGTTCCACCAGCCGATATAGGCCGCGATCACCACCACCGCGCCGGTCAGGACCAGCGCACCGGCCGGCACGCCGCGTTCCGGCACGGGTTCCGGGAAGACGAGGTCGGGCTTCCGCGGCACGGCGCTGCCGGTGCCTTCACGGTACCGGCGGACCATCTCGTCGTCGTCGAGGCCGAGCGCCTTCGCATAGGTGCGGACGAAACCGATGGCATAGGCCGGCGCCGGCAGGTCGCGCGCGCGGCCCTCCTCCAGCGCCTGGATATAGACGCGGCGGATGCGCAGCGTCTCCGAGACCTCGGCGATCGAGATGCCGAGCGCCATGCGCGCGTCGCGCAACTCCTCGCCGAGGCGGGCGACCTCGGCGGCGGCGGCGGCAGGTTCGGGGCGGGGATGACGCTTCATGGGCACGGGATGCGGGCCGCGATGTACCCTGTGTGATGCGACGCCGCAAACCGCGGCGGCGCGCTGCGGGGGATCAGGCGGCCGCCCGGGCGGCGAGCGCCGCGGCGGCCTGGTCGATAAGTTCCGCGATGATCTCGGCGACGGGCTGTTCCTTCGTGACCATGCCGACGCTCTGGCCCGCCATCAGGCTGCCCTGCTCGACATCGCCGTCGATCACCGCGCGGCGCAGCGCTCCGGCCCAGAAATGCTCGATGTCGAGCTGGGCTTCCTCCTTCGGCAGTTCACCGGCGACGAAGCGGGCGAGCACGGCGGCCTGGTGCTCGAGGAAGCGCTTGGTGCCCTCGTTCTGCAGCGCGCGCACCGGGATGACCGGGAACCGTTCGTCGAGCTGCACGGTCGGCATGGCGTCGCGCGCGGCACCCCGGATGAAGGCGCGCTTGAAGTTGGGGTGCGCGATGCTCTCCGTCGCGCAGACGAAGCGGGTCCCGATCTGCGCGCCGGCGGCGCCCATCTCGAGGTAGGAGAGGATCGCCTCGCCACGACCGATGCCGCCCGCCACGAAGACGGGGACGTCGCGCACATGCGGCAGGATCTCCTGCGCCAGCACGTTGAGCGAGACCGGGCCGATATGCCCGCCGGCCTCGGAACCCTCGATCACGAGCGCGTCGGCCCCTGACCGCACCAGCTTCTTGGCCAGCGCCAGCGCGGGGGCGAAGCAGACGACCTTGGCGCCGCCGTCCTTCGCCGCCTTGATCGCCGCGCCCGGCGGGATGCCGCCAGCGAAGACGATATGCCCGACCTTCGCCTCCAGGCACACCTGCACGAGCTGGTCGAGCCGCGGATGCATGGTGATCAGGTTCACGCCGAAAGGCTTCTGCGTCAGCGCCTGGGTCGCGGCGATCTCCTCGGCCAGGCGTGGCGGCTCCATGGCGCCGCAGGCGATCACACCGAAGGCGCCGGCATTGGACAGGGCGGCCACTAGGTTGCGCTCGCTCACCCAGCTCATCGCGCCGCCCAGGATCGCGTAGCGCGCGCCGAGGAAGGCGGCGCCCCGCGCCATCAGCGCATCAAGGGCTGCATGGGCGTTCATTCCGACGGCCCGTCCAGCCCATAGGCCGTGTGCAGCGCGCGCACGGCAAGCTCGGTGTAGTCGCTGGCGACCAGCACGCTGACCTTGATCTCGCTGGTCGAGATCACCTGGATGTTGATGCCCTTCTCGGAGAGCGCCTTGAACATCGTGCTGGCGACGCCGGCATGGGTGCGCATGCCGATGCCGACGACGCTGATCTTGGCGACGTTCGGGTCGGCCAGGATGCTCTCATGCCCGATGCCGCCGCGCGCCTTCTCCAGCACGTCCTGGGCGCGGGCGAGATCCGCCTTGCCCACGGTGAAGGTCATGTCGGTCGTGCCGTCGGCGCCGATGTTCTGGACGATCATGTCCACGTTCACGTTCGCCTTTGACAGCTCGCCGAAGACCACGGCTGCGATGCCGGGCCGGTCCGGCACGCGCCGGAGCGTCACCTTGGCCTCGTCCCGGGAATAGGCGATGCCGCGTACCAGGGGCTGTTCCACGATCTCGTCCTCGTCCACCACCAGGGAGCCGGGCTTGTCCTCGAAGGACGAGAGCACCTGCACCCGCACGCGCTGCTTCATCGCCAGCTCGACCGAGCGGGTCTGCAGCACCTTGGCCCCCACGGAGGCCAGTTCCAGCATCTCCTCGTAGGAAATGCGCTCGAGCTTCTTCGCCCGCGGCACGATGCGCGGATCGGTCGTGTAGACGCCGTCGACATCGGTGTAGATGTCGCAGCGATCGGCCT
>JAIYAI010000167.1 GCA_027489135.1 Acetobacteraceae bacterium | reverse complement strand
CGATCTCCCGCTGGAACCTCGCGGCCGCATCGACGCCCATCTTGCGCTGCCAGTTGAAGGAGGGGCTGCAGTTGTAGGCGAGCATCTTGCCGGGGAAGTCGCGGTGGATGGCCTCCGCGAAGTCCCGCGCATCCTGCAGGTCGGGGTCCGAGGTCTCCCACCACAGGAGGTCGGCATAGGGGGCATAGGCGAGGCCGCGGGCGATGGCGTAGGCCTTGCCGACGCCCTTGCGGATGCGGTGGAAGCCTTCGGGCGTGCGGTCACGCTCGATGAAGGGATGGTCGCGTTCGTCGATGTCGCTGGTCAGCAGCTGCGCGCTCTCCGCATCGGTGCGGCACAGCAGCACGGTCGGCACGCCCTCGACGTCGGCGGCGAGGCGCGCGGCGTTCAGCGTGCGGATGTGCTGGCTGATCGGCACCAGCACCTTGCCGCCGAGATGGCCACACTTCTTCTCCGAGGCAAGCTGGTCCTCGAAATGCACGCCCGCGGCGCCGGCCTCGATCATCGCCCGCATCAGCTCATACGCATTCAGCGCGCCGCCGAAGCCGGCTTCGGCGTCCGCGACGATCGGCGCCATGTAGTGGGTGCGGTCGTCGGCCTTGCCCTCCAGCCGCTCCAGCGTGGCGATCTGGTCGGCGCGGCGCAGCGCGTTGTTGATGCGGCGGATCACGGTGGGGACGCTGTCCACCGGATAGAGCGACTGGTCCGGGTACATGGTGGACGCCGTGTTCGCATCCGCCGCCACCTGCCAGCCCGAGAGGTAGATCGCCTGCAGCCCCGCCTTCACCTGCTGCAGCGCCTGCATGCCGGTCAGCGCGCCGAGCGTTGTCACCTGCGGCTCCGTCTTCAGCAGGTGCCAGAGGCGGCGCGCGCCCATCTCGGCCAGCGTGTGCTTCACCCGGAACGAGCCCGCGAGGCGCGCGACATCGGCCTCGGAATAGTCGCGGCGGATTCCGGCGAAGCGGCCCGGGTCCTGCGGCGGGATGGCGCCGCCGGAGCCATCGGGGGCGCGGGTGGGCTGGGTCTCGGGGCGCATGCGGAACTCCTTCGTGCTGGCGTCCTGGAGTGAATATTTGACATTGCATCGCGGCAGCGCACGCGGAATCATCGGTGAAGTGCTGCAAAGCCGTGCATCGCTTCACCGCGGAGGCATGGTTTTCGTAAAGGGAGTAAAGCATGGCGCGGCCCCTGCTCGGCCGGACCATCCGCCGGATCCGCCTGGAGAAGGGCATGGCGCAGCAGGCGCTGGCCGCGCGCCTCGGCATTTCCGCGAGCTACCTGAACCTGATCGAGCACGACCAGCGCGCCCTGACCGCGAGCCTGCTGATCAAGCTGACCGCCGCGCTGGAAGTCGACATCGCGGCGCTCTCCGGCATCGCCGAACGCCAGCTCGAGGTCGGGCTGCAGGAGGTGCTGGCCGATCCCATGCTCGGCATCGAGGAGTTGCCAGAGCAGGAGATCGCGACCCTCGCCGGCAGCGCCCCCAACATCGCCCGCGCCGTGCTCGCGCTCTACCGCGCCTGGCGCGTGGCGCGGGAGGATGCCTCCGGCATCGCCCTGCCGACCGGCACGCGCATCCTGCTGCCGACGGAGGAGGCGCGCGACTTCTTCCACGACAACGCCAACCACTTCCCGGTGCTGGAGGAGGCGGCGGAGCTGATCGGCGCGGAACTCGGCGCCGTGCCGTCGGAAATGAACCACGCCGTCGCCGAGCGCCTGCGCCGCCGCCACGCGCTGACCGTGACGGTTGGGCCGCTGCCCGGCACGCTGCGGCGCTACGACCCCGATGCGCGGCGGCTCGAATTGTCGGAGACGCTGCCGCGCGAGAGCCGAGGCTTCCACCTGGCGTTTCAACTCATGCTGCTGGAGGCCGGGGAGGCGGTGCAGAAGGCGCTTGGCGGCCATGTGCCGACGAGCGCCGAGGCGGGCCAGCTCATCCGCATCGGCCTGCTGAACTACGCCGCCGGCGCGCTGTTGATGCCCTACCAGGCCTATCTCTCGACCGCGCGGCTGCTGCGCTACGACGTGGAGGCGCTGGCCTCGCGCTTCGGCGTCTCCTTCGAACAGGCCTGCCATCGCCTGTCGACGATGCAGCGCGAGGGGGCGCGTGGCGTGCCCTTCTTCTTCCTTCGCGTCGATCCCGCGGGCAACGTGGACAAGCGCTTCTCCGCCGCCGGCTTTCCCTTCGCGCGCTTCGGCGGCTCCTGCCCGAAGTGGATCGTCCACCAGGCCTTCGCCACGCCGGGGCAGATCCGCGTCCAGCTGGCGCAGCTGCCGGACAGCGCCGCCTTCCTCTGCTTCGCGCGCACCGTGCAGGGACCGCCGGCGCGCTGGGGCGATCCCGCGCCGGTCCATGTCGTGGCGATGGGCTGCGACGTCGCGCGGGCGGGGGAGGTGGTCTATGCCACGGGCCTCGACCTCGAGACGGCGATGGTCGGCATCGGGCTTTCCTGCCGGCTCTGCGACCGAACGGATTGCCGCAGCCGTGCCTTCCCGCCGCTGGAGCACCGCCTCTCGCTCGACCCGCTGGTCGAAGGCGCGGCACCCTGGCGCTTCGAAGCCAAACCCAGGCGGTGAAACGGCTTCGCGCTTGGCTGCATCGGTGCCGATCGGCTACCACCGGTCCGGGCCAGACAGGAACCGGCATGCTCGCCTGGATCGAACGCAACGCCGTGCGCGCGGTGCTGATCGCGCTGGCGACCGCCTTCCTGTTCTACGAGTTCTCCGCGATGGTCTTCGCCTATTCCGCCGATGCCTATGTCACGACGGATGTGGTGGAGATGGCGCCCGACGTGCCGGGCCCGATCGCCGAGCTGAAGGTGCGCGACAACGAGGCGGTGAAGCGCGGCGACATCCTCGCGGTGATCGAGCAGAAGCCCTTCCTCATCGCGTTCCAGCAGGCCCGCGCAGCCTTCGAACTTGCCCAGCAGCGCCAGGCCCTGGCCGAGCAGGCGGTGGCGGAGGTCGACGCCGATGTCGCGTCCCGCCAGGCGACGCTGACGGATGCCGAGGCCGTGGTGGCCCGCGTCACGCCCCTGGCGCGCGACCAGTTCGAGACGCAGCAGCGCCTGGACGATGCCAACCGCGACCGCGCCGTGGCCCAGGCGGCACTCGACCGCGCGCGGATCGCGGTGCTAGTCGCGCGGCGCCAGGTGCAGGTGGCGGAGCGCGAGGTCGCCATGTCTCAATCCGCCGTCGATCGCGCCGCCTACGACCTGGAACGCACGCGGTTGATCGCGCCCGGCGCCGGCAAGGTGGTGCAGTTCGAGGCCCGGGTGGGCGACCACATCGCCGTCGGTCAGCCGGTGATGGCGCTGGCCATGGCGGACAACTGGCGCGTCGTCGCCAACGTGACGGAGCGGCACCTGCCGCGGGTGAAGCCGGGTCAGACCGTGCTGGTCATCCTCGGCAGCGACACCTGGCGGATCCATCGCGGCACGGTGCGCAGCATCGGCGCGGCGGTGGCGCGCAGCCCCGGCCCCGCCCGCGTGCTGCCCTATATCGAGCCGCAGACGGACTGGGTGCGCCTGCCGCGGCGCTTTCCGGTGGAGATCGATATTCCCGGCCTGTCCACCCGCGTGCCCGCCTTCCGCGGCGGCAATGCCTGGGTGATGGTCTGGTATTGATCGGGGCATGAGCGGCACCCGCTTCGCTGTGGCGAGACCATGAGCGGCACCCGCTTCGCCGTGGCGAGACCATGAGCGGCACCGTCGCCACGGCCTGGACGGCGCGCACCGGTCTGGTGACGGTGGCGGCCGTGCTGCTCTCCGTGCTTGCGGCCATGGCGGCGGGGCTGTCTGATCCCTGGTGGGCCGCGATCACCGCTTGGCGCGTGGCCGACACCAAGGCGGCGGTCGCGCTGGTGCGCGGCGTGCACCGCGTGATCGGCACGCTGGCGGGCGCGGCCTTCGGGTTCTTCGCCTTCGGCCTCGTCACCGACATGCCCCTTGCGCAGGCCCTGCTGATCTTCGCTGCCGCCGCCATCTGCACGCGCCAGCGATTCGCCTCGACGCGCTGGGGCTATGCCTGGGTGATGGCGGGCATCACGACCATCCTGGTCATGGTCCAGGGGCTGCAGGACCCCGCGGGGCTCTTCGATTTCGCCGAGGCCCGGGTGCAGGAGATCCTCTGCGGCGTCGTCGTCGCCAGCGCCGTGGTGATCCTGCTGGGCGGCGAGGGGGCGGGGAACCTGACCGGCACCGCGCCCGCCGTGCCGAAGACCGAGGGGCTGGACCGGGTGGCGCTGCTCGGCGGCTGCGCCGCGCTCGGCGTGATCATCCTGTGGGACATCTTCGACCTGCCGGCGGTGGTGCAGATGGCGGTCGGCGCGGTGGTGGTGATCGACCGCGACATCATCATGCTGCGCCGGAAGGGCGGGCAGCGGCTCTTCGGTTGCCTGCTGGGCGGGCTCTACGGGGTGCTGATGACGGGGATCGGGGTCGATTCCTTCGTGCTCTGGACGACGGTGCTGGGGGCGGGGGTGTTCCTCTTCTCGCGCTCCGCCATGGGCGGCGGGCCGGATGCCTATGTCGGCTTCCAGGGCGGATTCGCGGTGCTGACGACGCTGATCGTCGGCGACGGCCCGCCGGCGACGCTGGTGCCGATCATCGAGCGCTTCGCCGGCAACGGCATCGCCGTCGGGCTGCTCGTGGTGCTGTCCTTCGTGCTGGCGCACCGGGACGATCCGCCACCCCGGTGAGGGTGGCGGTCGGCATCGTCCCCCCGCGCGCGGTCAGTGCAGCACGAATTGCCCGTCGGCGTAGCGCAGTTCAGCGGGGCTGCTCAGCGCCGCGGAGGCGACGCGGACCGAATGCAGCGGTCCCTCGATCTCGCGCCGCCAGAAGTCCAGGAAGCGGGTGAGTTCCGGGAAGCGGGGCGCATGGTCCAGCTTCTGCCAGATGAAGGTCTGCAGGACGCCGGGGTGGTCCGGCATGTGGTAAAGGATCTCGGCCGTGGTCAGCCGCCAGTCCGGGATGATGACGCGCGACGAAAGCTCCAGCAGCAAGGCGAGGTACCCTTTCCTCTCGGTGCGCGGGCCCGGGCTGCATTGGCCGGGGCCTCGACAGGTCCGGTGCCGATCACCGGCCCTTCCTCCTTCGCCAGGAAGGATGGCATGAGACTCCCGGGTGCGGGCAAGAAATTTCGTGCTGAATCAGCGTGTTAGCACTCGCACTCTACGAGTGCTGCCGACCCTTGACGCGGCCGGGCCCAGCGACTAGATCGCTGGCACTCGCTCCGGGTGAGTGCTAGCGGCGGCCGGAAGGCACCTCTGGCATGTCCGGGGCGGGGCCCAACCCAAACATTCTGGCAATGGCGTCAGGAGAGGACCGCATGAAGTTCCGTCCCCTGCATGACCGCGTTCTTGTCCGCCGCGTGAACGCGGAAGAGAAGACTGCGGGCGGCATCATCATCCCCGACACCGCGAAGGAAAAGCCCCAGGAGGGCGAGGTCATCGCTGTCGGCGCCGGCACCCTGAACGAGCAGGGCGCCCTCCGTCCGCTGGACGTGAAGGCGGGCGACCGCATCCTGTTCGGCAAGTGGTCGGGCACCGAGGTGAAGCTCGGCGGTGAGGAGCTCCTCATCATGAAGGAGTCCGACATCATGGGCATCCTCGAGGCCCCTTCCGTCGCGAAGGCCGCCTGAGCCGGGATAACCCCAGGCTCGGCCGGCCTCACCTCCGGCTCATCATCAACCAGGGCGGTTCCGGCAGCGCCGGTGCCGAGGACTAGGTCCTCGGCCCCCTGACCGCGACCGCCATTCGAAAGAGGATACGCACTTATGGCAGCGAAGGACGTCAAGTTCGGCGCGTCCGCCCGCGAGCGCATGCTCCGCGGCGTGGACATCCTGGCCGACGCGGTGAAGGTGACCCTGGGCCCGAAGGGCCGCAACGTGGTCATCGACAAGAGCTTCGGCGCGCCGCGGATCACCAAGGACGGCGTGACCGTCGCCAAGGAGATCGAGCTGGCCGACAAGTTCGAGAACATGGGCGCGCAGATGGTGCGCGAAGTGGCCTCGAAGCAGAACGACCTCGCCGGCGACGGCACGACGACCGCGACGGTGCTGGCCCAGGCCATCGTCCGCGAGGGCGTGAAGTCGGTCGCGGCCGGCATGAACCCGATGGACCTGAAGCGCGGCATCGACATGGCCGTCGAGGCCGTCGTGACCCACGTGAAGGGCCAGGCCCGCAAGGTCTCCACCAACGACGAGGTGGCCCAGGTCGGGACGAT
>JAIYAI010000745.1 GCA_027489135.1 Acetobacteraceae bacterium | reverse complement strand
CTCTTCGCCCGCCCCATGCCGGTCGCAGAGCTCGAGCACTGGCTCGCGGCGCGGGAAGCCCTGGCCGCCCGGCTGGCGGCCTGAGCGGGGCCTGCGCCGCACCGATGGCGCGGCGCGGCGCCGCGGCTACATCCGCTGGATCAGCTCGATCTTGTAGCCGTCCGGATCCTCGACGAAGGCGATGATGGTGGTGCCGAACTTCACCGGCCCTGCCTCGCGCGTCACCTTGCCGCCGCCGCCGCGCACCGCCTCGCAGGCCGCCGCCACGTCCGGCACGCCGACCGCGAGATGGCCGAAGGCAGTGCCCTGCTCGTATTTCTCGACGCCGTAGTTGTAGGTCAGCTCGATCTCGCCCTGGCCCTCGGCGTTGCCCTCCCCGTAGCCCAGGAAGGCGAGGGTATACTTGCCGTCGGGCACGTCGCGGCGGCGCAGCTCCTTCATGCCGAGCAGCTCGGTGTAGAACTTCACGCTCCGGTCGAGATTGCCGACGCGGATCATGGTGTGCAGGAACTTGCCCTTGGCTGCGCTCATGGCGTGATCTCCTTTTCTGGGTCGAATTCGTCGGGCCGTATGGACAGGACGAAGATGCCGGCCGCCTCGGCCGATGCAAGGGCGGCCTCGCGGTCGAGCAGGATCGCCCCGCCCGCCTCCATCACGATGCCGCGGAGCCCGGCCGTCGCCGCGCCGGCGACGGTGACGGGGCCGATGCCGGGCAGGTCCATGCGCCGATCCTGACCGGGCTTGGCCAGCTTGACCAGCACCCCGCCCGGCCCCTCGCGCCGGAGCGGCCCGCAGCGGGCGAGCAGCGCATCCGTCCCCTCGATCGCCTCGACGCCCAGCACCAGCCCCTGCTGCACCACCACGGCTTGGCCGACATCGACGCCGCCGAGGGCGCGACAGACCGTGATGCCGCGCGCGATATCGGCGCGCGCCAGCGCATCCGGCGCGAGGCCGGTGGTCAGCAGGCCGGCGGGTGGCAGCAGCTCCGCCAGGATCGCGTGCGGCGCCACCACCTCGAAGCCTTCCGACGCGAGGACACGGTCGACGCCGCGCAGGAAGCCGTCATCGCCCAGGAACATCGCCTTGCCGAGCTTCGCCAGCAGCCTGAGGCCGGCGGCGTCCACCCCCTGGGCGATGTGCAGCACGGAGGGCCGCTTGGCCGCCCCCGCGAGGACAAGCTGTCGCACGTCGTGGCGATGGAAGGCCTCGAGGATCCTGCCGGTCGCGCCGATGCGGATGAAGAGGTGCGGGATGTCGCGCCAGGGCACGGGATCGGCCCAGCCGTCGATGACGGCGGCGAAGACGGGCCGCCCCGCCGCGATGGCAGCGCGGGCGACGCGGAGCGGCAACTCGCCGCCGCCGGCGACGATGCCGAGCGTGCCGGGCTGGGCGGAGGCGGGAGGCGTCACGCCCCCTCCCCGTCTCCCTCGTCGACGCCGCCGAGTTCCGGGGCCGCCATGCGGCCGGGCCGGACGAGCTGGCGCCGGCGTTCCGGCGCGCGCACGAAGGCGATCAGCTCCTCCACCAGCGACTCGCCGGCGAAGCGGGTCTCGGCCTCCGTCACCTTGGCGGCGAACTCGCCGGCTTCCTTGAACAGGAAGTTGTGCGCGGTGCGGAGCGTGCGAAGCTGGTCGCGCGTGGCGCCGCGGCGCAGCAGCCCGATCTTGTTGAAGCCGACGAGCCGCGCCGGCAGTCCGAAGACATAGCCGAAGGGCGGGATGTCGTTGGTCACGCCGGCGAGGCCCGAGACCATCGCGAGCCGGCCGATGCGCACGGTCTGGTGCACCGCCGCGCCGCCGCCGATGAAGGCGCCCGCGCCGACCTGGACATGCCCGCCGAGCATGACGTTGTTCGCCAGGATCACGCCGTCGCCCAGGATGCAGTCATGCGCGACATGGGCCATGGCCATGACCATGCAGTTGGCGCCGACGATGGTGACACCGCCGCCGCCGACGCTGGCGCGATGGATCGTCACCCCCTCGCGCACCAGGGTGCCGCGGCCGACCTCGCAGCGGGTGGCCTCGCCCTTGTACTTCAGGTCCTGCGGCGGCGTGCCGATGGCGGCGAAGGAGAGCACCTTCACCCCCGCGCCGAGCCGCGTCGCCCCGTCGATCACGACGTGGGACACGAGTTCGACGCCCTCCTCCAGCACGGCCTCCGGCCCCACGGTGCAGAAGGGGCCGATGCGGCAGCCCGCGCCGATGACGGCCCCAGGCGCGACGACGGCGCCTGGCGCGATCTCCGCCGAGGGATGGATTCCGACTGGCGCGGTGGCCTCTGGGATGGCGTCCAAGGGGATCAGGCGTCCAGGCGCAGGGTATGAGGAAGCATCAGCGGTCCAGGATCATCGCGGCATAGGTGGCCTCGGCCACGATCTTGTCGTCCACCTTGGCCTCGCCGGTGAAGCGCCAGATGTTGCCGCGCTGGCGTTCCTTGACGACATGAATGCGCATCTGGTCGCCGGGCCCGACGGGCTTGCGGAACTTCGCGCCGTCGATGCTCATGAAGTAGACCAGCTTGCCGGCCGCGGTCGGGCCCAGCGTCTCCACCACCAGCACGGCGGCGGTCTGGGCCATGGCCTCGATGATCAGCACGCCCGGCATGACCGGGTGCTGCGGGAAATGGCCCTGGAAGAAATTCTCGTTGATGGTGACGTTCTTGATGCCGACCGCGGAGTGGTTCTTACGCATGTCGACGATCCGGTCGACCAGCAGCATCGGGTAGCGGTGCGGGATCGCGTGCATGATGCGCGCGATGTCGAGCGCCTCCAGCGTCTCGCCAGTGGCGTCCGTCATCGCCTGCGGGGTGCCCGATCCTTCGTTCGCGTCCATCGCCGGGTGCCTGTCTCGAGGGTCTCTCTCAGTCCGTCTTCTTCGGCGCGCCCGCCGCCAGCTTCCGCAGCGTAGCGAAGGCCTTCCAGGTTTCGCGCACCGGCCAGGCCGGGCTGCCGAGCACGTCGGTGCCAGCGGCGACGTCGTTGATCACGCCGGCCTGCGCACCGATGCGCGCCTTGGAGCCGATTTCGATGTGTCCGGTCAAGCCGGCCTGCGCCGCGACCGTCACATAGTCGCCGAGCACGGTGGAACCGGCGATGCCGGCCTGCGCCACCAGGATGCACCCCCGGCCGGTCCTGACGTTGTGGCCGACCTGCACCTGGTTGTCGATCCGGGTGCCGGGGCCGATCTCGGTATCGTCAAGCCCGCCGCGGTCGATGCAGGCGTTGGCGCCCACCTCGACGAAGTCGCCCAGGATCACGCGGCCGAGTTGCGGCGCGGTCTCGAAGCGGCCGTCCGGCGTGGGCACGAAGCCGAAGCCTTCCTGCCCGATACGCGCGCCCGGATGCAGCACCACGCCCTGGCCGAGAATGGCGTGGCTGACGCTGCTGAGCGGGTGCAGGCGGCACCCCTCTCCCATCTCCACGCCGGGCCCGACGACGGCATTGGCACCGATCACGCAGCCCGCGCCGATCCGGGCCCCTGCGCCGATGACCGCGCCGGGCCCGATCTCGCATCCGTCGCCCAGGACGGCGTCAGGCGCGACCACGGCACTCGGGTGGATGCCCGGCGCGGGCCGCGGCAGCGGGTGAAACAGCCGAGTGATGCGAATGAAATCAAGATAGGCCCGCGGGGTCGGCAGGGCGAGGCAGCTCTCCGGCACGTCCCCGACGAGGGCCGGCGAGACGAGGATGGCGCCGGCGCGCGTTGCCCGCAGCATGTCGCGATACCGGCGGTTGTCGACGAAGCTGATCTCGTCCGCGTCGGCCCGAGCGAGCGGGCCGACGCCCTTGAAGACGCGAGCGGAATCGGCCCCGGCGGGCAGCTCCAGGCCAACCGCCTCAACAAGCCGCGCCAGGGTCTGCGGGCCGGCGGAAGCGAAGAAGCGCGGATCGGCGGCCATGACCAGGGTCCTTCAGCCGAACCGCCCCCGCCTTGCCCCCGGGCGGGGGCGGCGGGCGGCGGCGGGTATCATGATCAGCGCCGCTGCTGCTGCTGCTGCTGCGCCGGCGCGGCAGCAGGCTGCTGCGCCGCGCCTTGCGGACGCGGACCGGGCTGCGCCGGCGCCGCCTGGGCGGCGGGGACGGCGCCCTCGGGCGGTATGTTCACGGCACGGAGCTGGCGGTTGAACTGCGCGGCGACCTCGGCAGTCATGTCGAAGGCCGGGTCGCTCAGGATGATGATCGGCCGCGGCATCACGATGTTGACGCTGCGGCTGGCGGCGACCTGCTGGATCACCTGGGCGAGCGCCTGCTCGATCTGCATCAGCGCGCCCTGCGCCGCCTGCTCGATGGCGCGGGAGCGCTCACGGAAGATGCGCTGGCTCTCGGTGATGCGGTCCTGAAGGTCGCGCTCGCGCTGGCGAAGCTGATCGGGCGGCAGGGTAGCGCGCTGGTTGGCAAGCTGCTGCTGCGCGTCGCGCCAGGCCACCTGCTCCCGCTGCAGGTCGTCGTTCAGTTTCTGGCGGCGCTTCTCGATCTCCTCGCGGACCTGGTTGAAGGCCGTGCTGTCGCGCTGGATCTCGGGGACGTCGACGATGCCGATGACGGCAGTGGGCGGCGGCTGGCCGGCAGGCAGGGCGCCGGGTCGCTGGCCCTGCTGCGGCGGGCGCTGGGCCTGGCCCTGGCCTTGGCCCTGGGGCGGACGCTGGGGCTGGGGCTGCGGCTGGCCCTGCGCCTGGCCGCCGCCTTGGCCGGGCGGGACGAACCATTGCTGGTTCTGCTGCGCCATGGCGGGCAGAGCCAGGGCAAAGGTCAGCCCGGCCACGGCCGGAAAGAGCAAGCGCCTGGCCGCGGCCGCCGGAGGCGCGGCCGGTGCGGCGAGGGGACGAGGGGATGCCATGGCGACGTAATCCGTGGTTCAGAAGCGTGTGCCGAAGCCGAAGCGGAAGACCTGGGTCTGGTCGTAGGACTGCTTTACGACGGCCTTGGCGATGTCGAGGTTGATGAGGCCGAAGGGGCTGCGCCAGGAAATACCGACGCCGGCGCCGACCCGTGGCTCGGCGGTGGACAGGATCTGCGCCCCGGCCACCGGCGAGGAGGACTGCGAGAGCGAGCCGACGTCGACGAAGGCGCGGCCGACGAGACCGAGTTCCGCCGGCAGCGGCAGCGGGTAGCGCAGTTCCGTGCTCTGGGTCCAGATGAAGCGGCCGCCGAGCGCGTCGCCCGTGTTCGCGTCGCGCGGCCCGACGCCGGCGATGCGGAAGCCACGCAGGTTCTCGCCGCCCAGGAAGAAGCGGTCGACGATGCGTTCGGTCTTGCCGAAGATGTCCTGCAGGTAGCCGATGCTGCCGGAGAAGGAGAGGACCCAGTCCGGATCGTCGAAGATCGACTCCAGCGGGATGAAGTAGCTGCCGTCGAGGCGGCCGCGCAGGTAGGCGACGTCGCCGCCGAGGCCGGCGAAATCGGTCGCGGCGCGGATGACATAGCCGCGGCTCGGGTTGAGCGCGCTGTCGCGCACGTCGTAGGTCAGCGTCTGCGAGAGCTGCGACAGCGTCGTCGAGCCGGCCTGGTCCTGGATGTAGATCGAGGCGTTGGACGCCACGTTGTACACGTTTCGATCGACCAGGGTGTAGGACCAGGACTGCCTGAGCCGCTCGTTGAAGGCGTAGCCCATGCGGATGGCGAAGCCGGCGCGCTTCTCGTTGTACTGGGCGATCTGCTGCAGGTTGCGCTGGATGTAGAAGATGTCGGCGCCGACCGCGAGGTTACGGTCGAGGAAGTAGGGATCGGTCACCGAGAGATCGAGCTGGCTGCGCCGCTGCGCCAGCGTGCCGTTGATGCGGGCATCGATGCCGGTGCCGAGGATGTTGCGCTCGCGCAGGCCTACATCGGCAAGGAACCCGGCATCGGTCGAGTATCCGCCGCCCACCGTGACCTCGCCCGTCGCGCGCTCCACCACCTGGGTGTTCAGCACGGCCCGGTCGGGCGCCGAGCCGGGGTTGGAGGCGATCTGCACGTCCGAGAAGAAGCCCGTGCTGCGCAGGCGGTCGCGCGAGCGGCGGACGGCGGCGGCATTGAAGGCGTCGCCCTCGGCCAAACGGAACTCGCGGCGGATGACGCGGTCCTGGGTGCGGGTGTTGCCGGTGATCTCGATGCGCTCGACGAAGATGCGCGGCGCCTCGTTGATCTCGAAGGTGAGGTTGACGCGCTTCGCCTCGCGGTCGCGCTGGATGCGCGGCTGCACATCGACGAAGGGGAACCCGCGAAGGTTGGCCTCGTCCTGAAGGCGCTGCGCGGTGCGCTCGATCAGATCGCCGTCATACCACTCGCCGGTCTCCATCTCGAGGTACTGGCGGAGCGGCTGCGGGTCGAGGCCACGGAGGTTGGTGACGAGCTCGATGTCGCCGACACGATACCGCGGCCCCTCGTCGATGATGTAGGTCAGGAAGAAGCCGCTGCGGTCCGGCGCGAGCTCGGCCGTCGCGCCGGTGATCTGCACATCGGCATAGCCGTTGCGCAGGTAGAAGCGGCGCAGCAGCTCGCGGTCGAAGGCAAGCCGCTCCGGGTCGAACTGGTCGGAGGAGGAGAAGATCCGGTACCAGGCCTGCTCCTTGGTCGCCACGACCTCGCGCAGGCGGCTGTCGCTGTAGTGCTCGTTGCCGACGAAGTTGATGCGGGCGACGAGAGCAGTCTCCCCCTCCTGGATCTCGAAGACCACGTCCACGCGGTTCTGGTCGCGCTCGATGATCTTGGGCTCGACGACCGCCGCGAAGCGGCCACGGCGCGCATAGAGCTCAAGGATCTTCTGCCGGTCCGCCTGCGCCGCCTGCGGCGTGAAGACGGAGCGGGCGCGGAGCGAGATCTCCCGTGCCAGGACCTCGTCGGAGATCTTGCGGTTCCCCTCGAAGGCGACGCGGTTGACGATCGGGTTCTCGACGACGGTCACGACGATCCGCCGCCCGTCGCGGCGGATGTCGATGTCGCGGAACAGTCCGGTCGCAAAGAGCGTCTTCAGGCTGCGGTCGAGGCGCTCGGCGTCGTAGCGGTCGCCGGGCTGCAGCAGCATGTAGGAGCGGATGGTGTCCGCCTCGATGCGCTGGTTGCCCTGCACCTCGATGCCGGAGACGGTATTCGGGTCACCGGTCTGTCGCGCCGGCTGGGCCGCCGGCTGCGCGCGCGCGGCCGGTGCCGCGGCAGGGGTGCCGGGGCGTGGCGCCTGCGCCTCCGCAGCCGTCGGAAAGGCCAGCGCCACGGCGAGGCCGAGCATGGCGAGCAGGAGCGCGAGCGGATGACGACGGGACAACGGCCGGCCTTGCTGCTGTGTCTGAAGCGGCCGGCACAATAGCGGTGCCCCCCTGCCCCCGCCACCCCGGCTCCCGAGTCCCGCCGGAAGCAAAGCGAATCAGGTGCTTGGCAGCATGCGTGAACGCGAAACGCCGCGCCGGGGTTTGCCCTGGCGCGGCGTTCCGAGTCGCTGGGACCGGGCGGTTGCGTCAGCCGAACAGGCCCGCCACCCATTTGCCGATGCCGCCATGCGCGATGTCGTTCCAGGAGGCGAAGAGGAACAGCGTCACCAGCAGGGCGAAGCCGGCACGGAAGCCGTATTCCTGCGCGCGCGGCGGCAACGGCCGCCCGCGGATCGCCTCCAGCGCGTAGAACAGCAGGTGGCCGCCATCGAGCAGCGGCACCGGGAACAGGTTCAGCAGCCCGAGGCTGATCGACAGCAGCGCCATCAGGTTGATCAGCGGATAGATGCCGAGGTCGGCGGCCTGGCCGCTCACCTCGGCGATGCGGATCGGGCCGCCTAGTTCGGTGGCGCTGCGCGAGCCGCTGAACATCTCGCCGATCCCGACCAGGGTCTGCCAGGTGAAATCGACCGTGCTCGTCGCCCCCTCGACCAGCGCGTCGATCGGCCCGAGCGGCTCGAACCGCGCCGCGCCGCCCTGGATACCGAGCATGCCGACGCGCTTGCCGGGCTCGGCGTTCGGGTCCCGCGCCTCGGGCGTGGCGACCTTGGTGATCTCGGCGTTGTCGCGGAGGACACGAAGCTCGATCGGCGTCCCCGCGCGCGCCTGCACGTAGCGCTGCACCTGGTCGAAGCGGGAGACGGGCTGCCCATCCAGCGCCAGGATCTCGTCCCCGGCCATGAGGCCGGCCCGGGCGGCGGCGGAGCCCTCGACAACGGCCGAGATGCTGGCGGAGCCCACGGGCTTGCCGATGGTCGCGAAAAGCCCGGCGAAGAGCAGGATCGCCAGCAGGAAATTGGCCACCGGTCCGGCGGCGACCACGATCGCGCGGCTGCCGACCGACTTCTCGTGGAAGGTCTCGCCAGGCTTCCAGGAAGCGCGGACCTCGTCCGACACGTCCGTGGGCTGTTCCTGCCCGTGCAGCTTCACGTAACCGCCGAGGGGGATCCAGCTCAGCCGCCATTCCGTGCCGTGCCGGTCCGTCCGGCGCCAGATCGCCCGGCCGAAGCCGATGGAGAAGGCATCGACCCGCACACCGCGCCAGCGCGCTGCCAGGTAATGTCCCATCTCGTGCACGAAGACGAGGACGCCGAGGACGACGCAGAAGGCGATCAGCGTCCGCGGCAGGCTCGGCAGGCTGGTCCAGAGACCGGAAAGCAGATCCAAGGCGTGTTCCTCACCAGCGCACGGGGTCAGGCGGCGGACCGGGCAGCCGCGAAGCGGGTCGCCAGCCGGCGCGCCTCCGCATCCAACGCCAGGACCGCATCCAGGGCGGCCATGCTGCGGCCGTTCAGGGCGGAATCCCCCCCAAGCACCGCCAAAGTGTCCTCCACAACCGCCGCAATGTCAAGAAATCCGAGACGGCGATCAAGAAAAAGCGCCACCGCGATCTCGTTCGCCGCATTGAGGATGGTGGTGGCGGCAGGACCGGATCGCAATGCCTCGCGCGCCAGCCGCAGCGCCGGGAAGCGATCGGGCTCCGGCGGGTAGAATTCGAGACGGCCCAGCGCCGCGAGGTCGAGCCGCGGCAGGGTGACGCCCATCCGATCGGGCCAGGCCAGTGTATGCGCGATCGGGGTGCGCATGTCCGGCGTGCCGAGCTGCGCCAGGATCGACCCATCGGCGTACTGCACCAGGCCATGCACCGCCGATTGCGGGTGCACCAGCACCTCGAGCCGGGTCTCCGGCACCGGGAACAGCCGGGCTGCCTCGATCAGCTCGAGTCCCTTGTTCATCATGGTGGCACTGTCGACGGAGATCTTCGCCCCCATCGACCAGACCGGGTGTTTCACCGCCATCTCCGGCGTCGCGGCCCGCATGGTGGCGAGGTCGGCGGTGCGGAAGGGCCCGCCGGAGGCAGTGATGATGATCTTCTCGATCATCGCGGGGTCGCGCGTGTCGAGCGCCTGGAAAATGGCATTGTGCTCGGAATCCACAGGCAGGATCGTGGCACCCGAGCGCTTCGCCGCGGCCAGCACGATCTCCCCCGCGCAGACCAGGCTCTCCTTGTTGGCGATGGCGACGATGCCGCCACGCTCCAGCGCGGCGAGGGTGGAGCGCAGCCCGGCGCTGCCCACGATCGCGGCCATGGTCCAGTCGGCAGGGCGGGCGCCGGCCTCGACCACCGCCTCCGGCCCGGCCGCGGCCTCGATGCCGGTGCCGGACAGCGCATCCTTCAGCGCGGCATAGCAGGCGGGGTCGGCGACCACCGCGAAGCGGGCCTTCAGGCGTCGCGCCTGGGCGGCCAGCCCCTCGACGTCGCGGCCACAGACCAGCGCCTCGATCGCGAAGCTGCCCGGGGCGGCG
>JAIYAI010000349.1 GCA_027489135.1 Acetobacteraceae bacterium | reverse complement strand
TCACCCATCCTCAACGCCCGCTACCTCGCGTCACCCATCCTCAACGCCCGCTACCTCGCGTCACCCATCCTCAACGCCCGCTACCTCGCGTCACCCATCCTCAACGCCCGAAACGCCGCGCAAGGGCCCGCAGCGGGGCCGTGACGCGCCAGGAAGTCGAGGCCCGCAGCGCCGCGCCCTCCGCCGTCGCCGCCGCCAGGGCCGTTTCCGCCGTCTCCAGCCGTGCCCGCAGCGCCACGGCCGCCGCATCGCGCGCCGCGAGATCCGCCTGCAGCGCGGCCAGATCAGCCTCCAGCGTCGCCACAGCGGCCTCCCGCGCGGCCATACCGGCCTGCAGCGCGTCCACACCGGCCTCCAGCGTCGCCACCCGGTCGCGCAGCCGTGCCGCCGCGGCCAGGGCGTCGCCGTCGCGCACCAGCAGCCGCGTCTCCTTGACGGAAAAGTCCTCGCCGTGCCGCACCGGCCACCGCAGGACGGCCGCGGCCGCCCGCCCGAAAGGCGGCAGGTCGAGCCGGAGGGGCCGGCAGGCGCCATGCGGCACCGGCGCGTTCAGCCCGGTGTCGGGCAGCACGTCGTTGGTCACCAGCGCGAAGCGGTAGCGCGTGGCGAAGAATGCGAGGCAGGCCTCGATCTCCTCGAGCGGCAGGTGCTGCAGCACGTCCTTGCAAAGCAGCAGGTCGGCCGGCGGCAGGTCCGCCAGCGCGCCCACGGTCTCGAAGCGGATGCCCGGGGCGGCGAAGCGCGCGCGGTTCGCTGCCACCACCGCCGGCACCACGTCGAGGCCGAGATAGTCGATGCCGGTCCAGTCCATCAGCCGGGCGAACTGCCAGTCGCCGCAGCCGAAATCGACGACCGAGGCGATGGCGTTGTCGCGCAGGAAGCGGACCAGCATCTCCCGGTAGGGCCCGGTCGTCTCCGGCAGGGAACCCGTGCCGGAGCCGTGATGCCAGGCGTTGCGATCGTAGATGTCTGAGAAGACCGTCATGGCCGCGGCGAAATCCAAGGGGTGCTGGTCCTTCCCTGGCCTGGCGCGGCGGTTACCGGCTTCCGGCCAGGCGGGCAATCCCGGAGCGATATAGGAAATATTTGCTATTTTCCTTGGCTTACTGTTATGGGAAAGGAATGACCAAGCGCGCCACCCGCTCCCCCCTCACCTTCCTCCGCCTGCCGGCGGGAATCCTGCCCCCGGGATTCCTGGCCCGCCACGACCTGGTGCGCCGCCTCGTCAGCGCGCCGGTCCGTGGCCTCACGCCCGCGCATGACTGGGCGCCGATGACGGATGCCGAATGGGCGGTGCTGCGGCCGCTGCTGCCCGGCACCACCGCGGGCGGCGCGGGGCGGCCGCTGGCGGACCCGCGGGCGGCGCTGGATGCCATCTTCCGCGCCGTGACGCTGAAGAAGGCGGACGGCACCCGCGCGCCCTGGTCCGCGCTGCCGACCGAATTCGGCAAGGCCGACAGCGTGGCGCGGCTGTTCCGGCGCTGGACCGCGGCGGGGCTGTGGCAGCGCCTTCTCGTGCTGGTCGCCGGCGGGGCGGAGCGGGTGGCGCTCGGCCTGCGCTGGCGCGTCTGCTGCGCCTTCCGCCGGGCCTGGCGGCGGATCGGCCTCGGCGCGATCGTCCTCGCCCGGCGCCTCGGCCTCTACAGCGCCTTGCCGGGACCGTCGCACCACCTGCCTGATCCGGATTTGTCCGAAATCTACCGGCCCATCATCACGCGCATCGTGCTGCGGACGGCGGAGATGCCCTGGGCGCGGCCACCGAAGCGGGTCTGGGCCATCTTCCGCGGCATGTTGGCGCATGTCGGCGGGCGGAAGCGGCTGAAGCGGGCGTTGGAGCCGGCGTGATGTGGGCAGGGGCGCAGCCTGGAGCCGGCATGATGCGGGCAGTCCTGGGGCATGGCGTCGGCATGATGCAGGCAGTGGCGGGGCCCGAACCCGGCGTGAACGGGGACCCCGCCGCCGCAACCCGCGCTTGCCTCCGGCCCGCGGCCGCGCGAGGCTTGGCCATCCCCGTCCTGCAAGGTGCCGCCATGAGCCCGCTCGACCACGCCGTCCCGCGCAACTCCGACCTCGACGCCGCCCTGGCCGAGGCGCGGGAGGACTACACCGCGGCGCGGCCGAAGAGCGCGGCGATCCACACCAAGGCGCGCACGCTGATGCCGGGCGGGAACACCCGCACCGTGCTGTTCTACACCCCCTTCCCCACGGCGATGGCGCGCGGCGAGGGCTGCCGGCTCTGGGACGTCGACGGGCGCGAATATCTCGATCTGCTCGGCGAATACACCGCCGGCCTCTTCGGCCATTCGGAGAAGCGCATCCTCGACGCGGTGAAGGATGCGCTCGACCGCGGCATCAACCTCGCGGCGGTTGGGGAGAAGGAGGCGGAGCTTGCCTCCCTGATCGTCGGGCGCTTCCCCTCGATCGAGATGGTGCGCTTCACCAACTCCGGCACGGAAGCCAACCTGATGGCGCTGGCCGCGGCGCGCGGCCACACCGGGCGCGTGAAGACCATGGTCATGCGCGGCGGCTACCATGGCGGCGTGCTGACCTTCGCGTCCGAGAAGTCCGCGGTGAACGTGCCGATCCCGCTGGCCTTCACGGACTACAACGACCCCGAAGCGGCCACGCGCGACATCCTGGCGGAGGGCGACCAGCTCGCTGCGG
>JAIYAI010000295.1 GCA_027489135.1 Acetobacteraceae bacterium | reverse complement strand
GCCCCGCGCTTCGGGCCGCCTATTCGTAGGGCCGTCCCGGCGCACGTCGCGCTGGATAGGAGACGGCAACATGAACCTCCCCGCCTCGCCCATTGTCCCGGAAATGGTGCCGCTGCCGCGCGCGCCGGCCGTGTTCGGGCTGTCCCGGTCGCACCTCTACCGCCTCGCTGCCGAGGGCCGAATTCGCATGGTCAAGGCCGCGTCGCGGACGCTGGTGGATGCCGCGTCGGTCCGGTCCTTCCTCACGTCGCTGCCAGTCGCGCAGATCGGCCCCGTGAAGGACGCCGCCTGATGCGCGCCGTCCTCTCTGGCGGCTCCCGGCCGCTCCCGGAACTGCCGTGGTCGCCCGGGATGCCCATTCTGCCGAAGGGCCGCGCGCCGGTCCTCGGCTTCACCTTCCTCTAGACGCAGCGAAGCCCACCAACGCGGCAGCGTGGCGGGCTTCGGCACTGCACTCGGGGACTACGGACACCCGAAAATAGCAGCGCCGACGCCGCATTTCCACCCTGTCGCGGGGCTCTACGGAGAACCCGATGACGTTGACCAAAGACCCGCGCATCCAGCGCAAGGTCGAGCATCTGCATGCCCTTGGCGCCCGCGCGACCGGCGAGTTTCTCACCGAACTGGCCGCCCGCATCGGCGGTGCGCCGGCAATCCTGTCCCTCCTGAACGAATACCAGCGCTTAAGCCCGGGCATGGTGCGCGCTGCTTGTGGCGACCGCTTCCCGCAACACGCGCTGCATGCGGTGCCGGGCCGGGAGGTGCGGGCATGAGGATGCTGACAACCCCCGGCGGTATCGCCGACCTAGCGTGCCGCGCTGCCGCTGCCGGCGACACATGGCACCGGCCCCTGTTTCGTGAGGCGATGGCGAATCGGCTGCGGCTGATAATCGTCCCGCCCGGGGATCGGGTGCCAGTGTCCATGTTGGACCCGACGCGGGACCGCCGGCCGCTGATGGTGATCCTGGCCGGCGACGGCGCGGTGCCTGTCGGGCCGGATGCGTTCCCGCAGGCGGCGCGGCTGCTGCGCTGGTGCGGGTTCGTGATGCTCCACGCGGCCGGCGGACAAGCCGAACACTATGAAATCGCCGCCACCGCCGCCGCTGCGGTGGGGCGCGTGGTGATCGCAGAGACGGGCTCGGATCACCTCGCCGCGTGGAACGCGCTGCGCCTCCGCTGCGCGAGCGGCACCCCCGCAACCATCGTGAAGGTGCCGGAAGGGCAGGGCGGGCATCCCGTCCTCCACGCTCCGGCCGGGGTGGTGATCCAGTGAGCGTCACTCAATCCGGCGCCGTCGCCGATCTACGCCTCCGGCTGCTTGCGAACGGCTATGAGCCGGTACCGATCATCGCGCCTGATGAACCCGTCCGGAGCGCCGGGAAGCGTCCGCGTTTGGCGGATTGGGCGTCCATTGCCATCACGCCCGACGCGGTGCGCGGCTGGGCTGCCACGTTGGCGCGGGACACCAACACGGGCATTCGGTGCGGCGTGATCCTGGGCGTCGATATCGACGTGCCGACGCCCGACCTGGCGCGGGCCGTGGAGGACTTGGCCATCGCCATGTTTGGCCCGACGCCGCTCCGCCGCGTGGGGCGCGCCCCGAAGGTACTCTTGGCCTACCGCGCCGCCGAACCCGGGCCGAAGGTCGAGACGCCGGAATTGATCCTGCCAGACGGCACGAAAGTCCAAGTCGAGGTGCTCGGGCGCGGGCAACAGTTTGTCAGTCACGGCGTCCACCCGGAGACGCGGCAGCCCTACCTCTGGACCGCCCATGCCCCGGAGGCGGTCGCCCTGGCCGACTTGCCGCCAGCGTCGCCAAGCCGCGTGCGGGCCTTCGTGGCGGCGGCGGAGGCTCTATTCCGCGAGGCCGGCGGGAGGACGGAGAAGGAGATCAAGGCCGCTGCGCGCCCGGAGCCGACGCCCGCACCGCGCCCGGCCGTCACCAGCGGCGGCGGGTTCTTCAGAAAGGTGAATGCCCGCGCCCTGGCTGCGTCCGACCGTTGGGTGCCGCGCCTGTTCTCGCGCGCCCGGTGGCAGGCGAACGCCACTACGCCGCCGGGGGCGTGGCGCGTGTCCTCCTCCGATCTGGGGCGTGGGTTGGAGGAGGACATTTCCATCCACCCGGCGGAGGGCTGCCAGGATTTCGGCACGCGCGAGAGCCTGACGCCGATTGACCTAGTGATGCGGCACGCTGGTGCGCCCGACGCCATTAAGGCCGCGCTCTACCTCTGCGACGCGCTGGGC
This sequence comes from Acetobacteraceae bacterium, assembly GCA_027489135.1. Taxonomy (GTDB): domain Bacteria; phylum Pseudomonadota; class Alphaproteobacteria; order Acetobacterales; family Acetobacteraceae; genus JAIEOP01. The sequence goes on along the minus strand of JAIYAI010000295.1, from coordinate 3,561 downwards.
GTCGATCCCGCCGACCTGGGCTGGAAAGCGCCGGGCGACGCTGGGCAAGATGCGGAGCAACCCAACAAGGCGCCGCCGCCATGGCCGGAACCCGCCATGTCCATCCTCCGCCGCAGCGCGGGCGCGCCGCCGGAAATGCCGTTGGACTGCTTTCCGTCAGCGTGGCGCGCCTGGATCGAGGTCGCAGCAGAGGGCGCAAACGCGCCGCCTGATTTCATCGTGCTGCCGCTGCTGGCGCTGTCCAGCGCACTCATCGGGAACGCGCGCTGGGCAATGCCATGGAAGGGGTGGAGCGAGCCGCCGGCCCTGTGGTGCGCGAGCGTTGGCGATCCGTCCTCCGGCAAATCGTCTGGGGCGGCGCCGATCATGCGCGACGTACTCGCCAGCCTCGAAAACGACATGCGCCGCGACTATCCCGCCGAGCTGGCGAAATGGGAGGAGGAGGCAGGGGTCGCCGCCGCGACGCAGAAGGCCTGGGAAAGCGCCGTTAAGCGGGCATTTAAAAACGGAGAAGAACCGCCGCCCCGCCCCGAGGCGGCGCGACCGCCGCAACGCCCGGTGCTGCCGCGCGTGAAGGTGCAGGACGCCACGATTGAGAAAATCGGGGATCTGATGTCGGCGCTGCCGAAGGGTGTCCTTCACGTGCGCGACGAACTCGCAGGATGGCTCCTCAACTTGTCGCGCTACTCGGGCGGGAATGATCGGCCGTTCTGGCTGGAGAGCTACAACGGCGGCCAGTATCAGGTTGACCGGCAGAAGCATCCGGAACCCATCTTCATCGCGCGACTGACGCTGCCGATGTTCGGGACAATTCAGCCGGATCGCCTCGCCGATTGCCTGGAAGGCGCCGACGATGGCCTGGCGTCGCGGTTCTTGTGGGCATGGCCGACGCCCCGCACCTTCAAGCGCCCCGGGGGGGTGGCCGACGCCGAGATAGCGGCGGGACGCCTGGCGCGGCTCGAAAGGCTGCAATGCCCGCGCAACGCGGCCGACAAGCCTGTGCCGGCCTTCATCCCCTTCGCCGAGTCGGCGCGGGTCGTGCTGGAGGACTTCGCCCAGGAGATGCAGCGTCGGGAGGGCGACGCTCATGGGCTGCTGAAATCGTCCTACGGTAAGGCGCGCGGACAGGCGGCGCGGCTGGCGCTTGTTCTCGAATACCTCAACTGGACCGTGGATGGTCGCGACGCGCCGGAGCCGCGCGAGGTCGGGCTACAGGCGATGCAGGACGCCGCCGGCATGATGGACGGCTATTTCCTGCCCATGGCCGCGCGTGTCCTTGGCGATGCGTCGATCCCGGAGACAGAGCGCCAAGCCCGGACGCTGGCGGAGTGGATCGTCGCCATGCGGCCGGAGATGGTGAACGTTTCCGCCATCCGCGACGGCGCACGGCTGCCCGGGCTGCGCGAGACGGATGCGGTGAAAGAGGCCTGCGCCTACTTGGCCGAAGGCGGATGGCTGCGCGAAGCGCCGGTGCCCGCGAAGCCAGGGCGCCCGCGTGGGGATTGGCAGGTCAACCCGCGTTTGTGGGCGGCGCAGGCGTGAGCCGCTTCCTCGCCGCTGCCCGGGCCAGTCGAAACGCGCGCCCGTCCCCTCCCGTTTCATCTGCCCGTGAGGCGGGAGGTTTTCGCGGTTGTCGGGTTTGTCGGGAGCCGGAGGCGTCTGAAACGCATTTTTCCAATCCCGCCATTTCCGCCCGCGTAGCCTACGCCATTGCCTGGGTCGCGGACGCCGCATGGGCGCTCGCCGAGCCTTCCCCAGAGCGGGAAGCGGAGCGCGCGGCAATCGAAGCAATCGAGATGGAAGGACATCCCCATGACAAGTAAGGCGTCGGAGACGGTCGAGGTCGTGAGCATTCATATCCCGCCGGCGGTGCAGCGGTCGCCGGGCACTTGCGTGGACGTGGCGTCGCCCGGCGGCATCCGCTTCCGTGCTGTCGCATCACGGCGGAGGGGCGGGTCGCTTGGCGTCACCCTGCCGCTAACGCGCGATGGTGAGCAGGCATTGTTCCTGTCGGACGATATGCACCAGCGCGTGGAGGCGGCGGTGCTGGCGGCGGTGCAATCCGATCCGGCCGCCCGGGACCATCTGGGCCGGTCGGCGGCGGAGCATCATGGGCGGTTTGGCTGAGGCCCACAGAGGGCGCCCGCAAAACCGCATATCGTAGATGGGATTGGAGACGGGGAGGGGATAGCCACTCAACCCGTTGAATAACTTGGCGTCCCATAGGGGATTCGAACCCCTGTTGCCGCCGTGAGAGGGCGGTGTCCTAGGCCTCTAGACGAATGGGACATACCGAGGCGAGGCGTCTCTACAGCCCGTGCCCCGCGGGATCAAGCGCCCCCGTTCAACCCTGCCCAGGTCCTGGCGCATGGGCGCCGCCGCGCCGCGCCCGGCAGGCCACGGAGCAATAGCGGACCTCGTCCCATACCCGCGCCCACTTCTTCCGCCAGGCGAAGGGCCGGCCGCATACCGTGCAGGGCTTCTCCGGCAGCGTCGCCTTGGTGAAGCGCGGCGCCGGCGCCGCGGGGCGCTTCATCGCTGCGGCACGCCGCCGGCGCCCGGCGTGATCTCCCCGGTCACCCGGCCGCGCCGCGGGTCGATCAGCAGCACGCTCTCCGTCCCGTCCGGTCGCTGCACCCAGACCGCCAGCCCCTGCTCCGCCGCCGCGATTCCCGCGATTCGGGTGCCGGCCGGCTGGTCCAGCGCCAGTGCCACCCGCCCCCCGCCGCCCGCGAGGCCTCCGGCGCGCTGGACGACCAGCGCCACCAGCGTCACGGTGCCGGCGACGATCAGCACCCCCATCACCACCACGAGTATCTTGAGCGCGCGCACCGAACCCCCTTCCGTTCCCCAGGCCAGCGACGGCGACCTGCATGTGGTCGTCGCCGAGCCCGGGCAGGCCGGCGACCGCGCCGACCGCTTCCTGGCGGCGGCGATAGGCTCGCTCTCGCGGTCCCGCGTCAAGGCGCTGATCGCGGAGGGGAGGGCGACGCGCGACGGCCAGCCCCTGCGGGACCCCTCCGAGGCCGTGCGCGCCGGCGCCCGCTACGAACTCCATGTGCCGCCGCCGGTCGATGCCGCCCCCGTCGCGCAGGCGATCCCGCTGAGCATCCTGTTCGAGGACAGGCACCTCATCGTCCTCGACAAGCCGGCGGGGCTGGTCGTGCACCCCGCGCCGGGGAACCTCGACGGGACGCTGGTCAATGCGCTGCTCGCCCATGCCGGCGACGACCTGCAGGGCATCGGGGGCGAGAAGCGGCCCGGCATCGTCCACCGCCTCGACAAGGACACCTCCGGCGTCATGGTCGTGGCCAAGACGGAGCCTGCGCACCACGCCCTCTCGGCCGCCTTTGCCACGCGCGAGGGGCTGCAGCGCGACTACCTGGCCCTGGTCTGGGGCCTGCCCGCGCCGCTGGCGGGAGAGATCGAGGCGCCGATCGGCCGCCACCCGATGGACCGCAAGCGCATGGCCGTGGTGTTGAAAGGCGGCAAGCCGGCCACGACCCGCTATGCCACCGAACGGGCCTTCCACGGCGCCGCCTGCGCCCTGCTGCGCTGCCG
>JAIYAI010000065.1 GCA_027489135.1 Acetobacteraceae bacterium | reverse complement strand
GGCCGCGCCACGGCGGCGATGTCCTCGGCCAGCGCTCGCGACACCTCCGTGCCGAAGCGGGCCGCCTGTTCGGCCGGAGCCATCAGCTCCTCGAAGGGGCGGCGGCCGCCGCGGGTGTGCAGCGCGAACAGGCCGCGCGCCATCAGCGGCACGGCGGCAGGACGGTCCGAGCCGGCGGGGACGCTGCTGCGCGGCCCGGCGGGGAAGAGCACGGCCTCCACCGCGCCGCCGCGCTGCGGGTTGAAGACGAGGCAGGCGCCGCCGCCGCCGAGGCCGGCGCGGGAGGGCAGGGTCACCGCCATGGTGAAGCCGCCCGCGACGGCGGCGTCGCTCGCCGAGCCACCCGCCGCCAGCACCGTGCGCGCCGCCACGGCTGCCGCCGGATCATCGGCCGCGACGCCGCCGAGGAAGCCGCGGACGAATCCCGGCGTGCCGGCCGGCGGGCCGGAGGCGGCGAAGGGGTTCAGCGAGGCCATGGTCTCGCAGCCCGCAAGCCCGATCAGGGCAGCGCCGAGCAGCAGCGCGCGGGACGGAGCGCGGGGATGAGGCGGGGTCGGACGACGCGGCATGGACGATCCATTCCCGGCGATTGCGGCATCCGGACGGCGAGGCAGCCCCGGTCCGGGCGTGCCGCTGGCAGTCTCGATCATCCTGGCGTTCCTGGCCCCCGGCATGCGATCCCCGGCCATAAAGGGCTTCGTCCACCCCGGCAACCGGCGGGCACCGTTCCCGCAGCGGGTGGTTGCGGCGATCCGGGGCTTCGGTCTAGGCACCCAGGGTTGAAGGAGCGGCCGATGCGCCTCCCCCTGTCCGTGGCCCTGGCCGTCCTGGTCCTGCCCGCGCTCATGCAGCATGCCCGCGCGCAGCCGCCCCAGCCCGGCGCGCCGGGCGCGACCGCCGCCCCGGCAAGCCCGGCACCCGGCGCCACCCGCCAGGCGCTGCCCGACCTGCTGCGGGAGGTGCTGCGCACCGATCCGTCCATCCTGGGCGACGCGCTAAGGGGAAATCCGGGTGTCCTGGGCGACGCGCTGCGGGCGAATCCCTCCATCCTCGCGGATGCGCTGAAGGCCAACCCCGGCGCCGTCGTCGAGGGCCTCCGCGCCAACCCCGCCACCCTGGGGGAGATCCTGCGCGGCAATCCCGCGATCCTCGGCGATGCGCTGCGCGAGAACCCGGGGATCCTGCGCGACGCTTTCGAGGCGCTGCAGGCGCTCGAGATGCAGGACCGCGAGACCGCGGCGCGTGAGGCGATCGCCCAGAACCGCGAGGCGCTGTTCCGCGACCCCGCCGATCCGGTGCGCGGCAACCCGAACGGCGCCATCACCCTGGTCGAGTTCTTCGATGCCCGCTGCCCCTACTGCAAGCAGCTCAACACCGCGATGGGCGACCTGGTGCGGCGCAACCCCGATGTGCGCGTCGTCCTGAAGGATCTGCCCGTGCTCGGCCCCAACAGCATCCTCGCCGCACGCGCCCTGCTCGCCGCGCAGCGCCAGGGCAGGTACGGCCCGCTGCACGAAGCGCTGATGAAGCTGCGCGAGGACCTGACCGAGCCCGTCATCCGGCGGGAGGCGGAGAAGGTCGGCATCGACTGGGCCCGCCTGCGCCGGGAGATGGACGACCCCGCCATCGCCGACCGCATCGCCCGCAACCGCCGCATGGCCGAGATGCTGCGCATCGAGGGCACCCCCGCCGTCGTCATCGGCGACACGCTGCTGCCCGGCGCCGTCGACCTCGCCACGCTGGAGCGGCTGGTGGAGACGGAGCGGGCGAAGGCGCGGCGCGGCGGCTGACCCGGCGGGCAGGCCCGATGGCCCGGATGCCGGCCTTCCTCCGCGACCTGCGCCTGCGCCCGAGCGTGCTGACGCTCTACCTCGCGCTCACCCTGCCGGTCTTCTTCGGCGTCATCGCCTATACCTATGTCTCGAACGCCGACATCGCCGAGGTGAACGCGGAGGAACTGATCGCGCGGTTCCGCACCGAGACGACGCAGACCTTCCGCGACCGCTTCGCCTCCATCCAGTCGCTGGTGCGTGCCGCCGCCGCGCTGGGCGACACCTACCCGGCGCTCTACGGGCAGAACCACAGCATCGACTACCTCTTCAGCATCCTCCCGCACAACGACCGCCTCGTCAGCGCCTATGTCGGGCTGGAGGATGGCAGCTTCCGCCAGGCCCGGCGGATCGAGCCCGATATCGAGGTACAGGGCCGGCTGCCGCCGCCGGGCACGGCCTATGCCGCGCGCTGGATCGCCGCCGCGCCGGAGGGAAGCCGGATCGACCACTACCGCTTCCTCGATGCCGGGATGCGGGAGACCGGCACCTCGGCCGCGCCCACCACCTACGACCCGCGCGTCAGGCTCTGGTACGAGAGCACGAAGCGCGCGGGGGGGATGCATGTCACCGAGCCCGACGTCTTCTTCGCGCTCGGGCTGATCGGCTTCACCGTCGCCGCGCCCTTCCGCCAGGACGGGCGGATCATCGGCGTCGCGGCCGTCGATCTCACGCTGGAAGGGCTGTCGGAATACCTCGCCGAGCACCGCATCAGCCGCAACACGCTGAGCTTCCTGCTGGACCGCCGCGGCCGGGTGATCGCCAATTCGGAACTCGCCACGACCTGGACCAACGAGGGCGGCCGTGTCGGGCTGCAGCACATCGCCGCGCTGCACCAGCCGGTGACCAGTGCCGGCTATGCGGCCTGCGGCGCCCGCGCCGGCGCGCTCTGTGCCTTCGTCCATGACGGCCGCCGCTACCTCGCCAGCCTGACGCCGATGGGCAGGGAGATCGACCAGGCCTGGCAGCTGTTCACCATCACCCCGATCGACGACTTCACCGCCGCGCTGCGCCGGAACAACGAGCGCCTGCTGGTCTTCGGCCTGCTCGCGGTGATCGCGCAGGTCGGCATCATCTACCTGCTCTCGGCCGTGGTCTCGGCGCCCTTGGAGAAGCTGGCGGTGGAGGTCCGCCGCGTGCAGGACCTCGACGGCCATGCCATCCGCCCGCTGTCGTCGCCGATCCGGGAGATCGCGGTGCTGTCGCGCGCGGTGAACCAGCTCGACGCCTTCGTGCGCAGCTTCGCGGCCTATGTGCCGGTCAGCCTGGTGCGGCAGCTGCTGGAGACCAACCGGTCGCTGGAACTCGGCGGCAGCAGCCGCTTCCTGACCGTGATGTTCACCGACATCGAGGGCTTCTCGACGCATTCCGAGGAACTGCCGGCGCAGGAGCTGCTGCTGCGCATCTCGGCCTATCTCGACATCGTCATCCGCGGCGTGGAGGCGGAGCAGGGCACGATCGACAAGTTCATCGGCGACGGGGTCATGGCCTTCTGGGGCGCGCCGGCGCTGCTGGAGGACCATGCCCGCCGCGCCTGCCTGACCGCGCTGCGGGTGCAGCGCGGCATGGCGGCGTTGAACGCCGAATGGCAGGCCCGGGGGCTGAAGCCCTTCAACATGCGCGTCGGCATCCACTCCGACGCGGTCCTGGTCGGCAACGTCGGCTCGGCCGCGCGCATGAGCTACACGGTGATGGGCGACGGGGTGAACATCGCCGCGCGGCTCGAGGGCGTGAACAAGGAATTCGGCACCCGCATCATCATCAGCCACGGCGTCTACAAGGAGGCGGGGGAGGGGCTCTGCGTCCGGCCGCTGGAGGAGGTGGCGGTGCGCGGGCGGCGCGCGCGCATTCCGGTCTACGAGCTGCTCGGCGCCGTGGACGCGGAGGCGGCGCTGCGCCCGGACGAGGACACGCTGCGGCGGGCGCGGGCGACGCGGGAGGCCTATGCGGCGATGGTCGCCGGCGACCGGGAGGCGGCGATCCGCCTCTACGGCGCGGCGCTGGCCGATTTCCCCGACGATCCCGTGCTGCGGGTGATGCATGCGCGGCTCTCCGCCGCCGCCGAGGCGGATGCCGTGGCGCCATGACGGCGCCACCTGCCCTCCCGCCCGGCGGGCCCGGGGCCGCGCCGCCCGCCCTCCAGCCCAGCGGGCCCGGGGCCGCGCCGCCCGCTCTCCGGCCCAGCGAATACACCGCCGCGTTGATCCGCCGCCTGCAGGTCCGGGCGGACTGGGTGCGCGGCGCGGCGGCGCTGGAGATGGGCATCGGCAGCGGCGTGGTGCTGGCCGCGCTCGGCGCGCTGGGGGCGGCCTCGCTCACCGGGATCGACATCGAGCCGGAGGCGGTGGCGGCCGGCGCGGCACTGCTCGACGCAACGGGCCATGGCGCGATCGCCGCGCTGCATGCGGGGGATATGTGGCAGCCCGTCGCGGGGCAGCGCTTCGGCCTGGTCGTCGCCAACCTGCCGCATTTCCCGATGCCGCCACGGGCCCTCGGCGACCGTCGGCCGAGCTGGAGTTCCGGCGGCGCGGACGGGCGGCGGCTGCTCGATCCCTTCCTGGCGGGGCTGGCGCGGCACCTCGCGCCGGGCGGGCGCGCGGTGGTGATGCACAATGCCTTCATCGGCCTCGCCCGCAGCACGGCGCTGCTGGCGGAAGGCGGCCTCGCCTGCCGCGTCGCCGAGACCATCCTGGTCCCGATCGCCGCCGAGAAGCTCGCCGCCATGACGCGATCGGTGCGCGAGGCGGAGCAGGGCCGGACCCTGCACGCCTATGGCCCGCACGCCTTCGGCGAGGTCGCGGTGCTCGAGATCGAGGCGCCGGCCTGAGATGCGCCTGCTCGCCGGCCTGATCCTGCTGCTGTTCGCACTGCTGCCGGCGCGGGCGGAGGAGACGCCGGACGCGGCGCTCGCCGCGCTGCTCGCCGCCGCGCGGACGGAGGCCGGGCAGGCCGCGACGCGGGGCTGCGCCACGCCGGACCGGCTGGTGCGCATCCTCTGCGAGGGCCGCATCCGGATCGGGGTGCGGGAGGACTACCCGCTCTTCGGCACGCGGGAGGGGGTGGAGCGCGCCGGCTACGACATCGATGTCGGCGCGGCGGTGGCGCGCGCGCTCGGCGTCGCGCCGGCGTACAGCCGGGTCACCCCGGCGACGCGCATCGCCCTGCTGGTCGAGGACCGGATCGACCTCGTCCTCGCCACCATGGGCCACAACACGCAGCGCGACGGCCAGGTGCGCTTCATCCGCCCGCACTACTACCTGTCCGAGACCGCGCTGGTCGGCCGTCGCGGCCAGAAGCTGCCCGACCTCGCGGCGCTGGCGGGACGGACGGTCTGCGTGACCATCGGCAACGGTTCGAACGCGCAGATCGTCTCGCTCGGCGCGCGGCTGATGCTGTTCGACGAGCCCGACGACCTGATCGACAACCTGCGCCGGGAAAGCTGCGACCTCGCGGCGCAGGACGACAGCTTCTTCGCCTGGCACTTCACCGACCCGGCCTTCGCCGCGCAGAACGAGCAGAAGCTGGGCTTCGCCCGCGTGCCCTGGGGCATGGCGGTGGCGCCGACCGGCACGGCCCGCCTCGCGCGCGCGCTGGAACTCGTCAGCCAGGTCATGCACCGCGACGGGGTCTTCCTGGCACTCGCCCGGGAGAACCGCATCCGCACGCCCTTCCTGGAACACCAGCAGGAGGTCTGGCGCCGCGCGGACTGCAACAGCGCCGCCGGGGTGACGCACCATGCCTGCGTGCTGCCGGCGCTGAACGCGGCGCTGCCGCCGACCGGCTTCGCGGGGACGGTGACACAGGCGGAGCGCTGGATCGTCGAGGCGACGGGCGTGCAGGTCTCGCTGGCCATGCTGAAGACGCAGCCGGCCTGGGACCTGTTCCGCGCCGGCGTCGCGAATTCACTGGTGCTGGTGCTGGGCGCGCTGGCGGCGACGCTGGTCTTCGCGCTGCCCTTCGGCGCGATGCTGGGCGGGACGAGCCTGCTGGCGCGCGCGCCGGCGCTGGCGCTGGTGGCGGTGATGCAGTCCTCGCCGGTGGTGCTGACCCTGGTCATCGCCGCCGCCATCGCGCAGGCGGCGGTCGGCTATTCCACGGCCAGCGTGATCGGCGCGGCCATCGTGGCGCTGGGCCTGACCAACGGCGCCTATGCCGGCCAGGCGATCGGGGAGGCAATGCGGGCGCAGCGCGCCGCGGGCGCCGCGCCGGATTTCGGCCGGGCCGTCGCGCTCTCGGCGACGCAGATCATGTCCTTCCTGATCAACGCGGCGAAAGGCACGCCGATCGCCAGCTTCATCGGCGCGCCGGAACTGCTCGGCACGCTGACCGACATCACCTCCTTCGCCAGCGGCCGGGGGACGACCTACACGCTGGTGCTCGTCTTCTATGTGCTCGTGGTGATGGCGGTGGTCTGGCTGTGCGGGCGGTTCCGGCGGGTGCTGGAACGCCGCCTCTCGGGGTCGGCATGACGGAGCTTTCGATCCCCTTCCTGCTCGCCTTCCTGCCCGACCTGCTGGCGGGCATGCTGGTCAACTTCCAGATCTCGGCGATCGCGCTGGCGCTTGGCCTCGGGCTCGGGCTGGTGCTGGCGCGGGCGAGCCTCGGGGCCGGGCCGGCGCGGCGGGCGGCGGACGGCGTGACCGGGCTGATGCGGGCGGCGCCGACCTTCGTGGTGATGTTCTTCCTGTTCAACGTCATCCCGCGCGGGGCGACGGTCTGGGGCATTCCGGTCGCGCCCTCGCCGCTGATGACCGTGGCGCTGTCCCTCGTCCCCTACGCCGCGGCCTATGTCGCGGACAACGGGGCGGAGGCGCTCAGGCAGTGGCGCGCCGGGGTGCCGGAGGCGGCGCTGCTGTTCCTGCCGAACCTGATGCGCGCCTTCTTCGTGATGGTGATGTCCTCCGGCGCCGGCGCCGCGATCGACGTGACGGAGGGCATCGCGGTGATCCTGCGGGAGGCGGACCGCCTACCCAGCCTCTCGCAGCAGATGGTGCTCTTCGCCATCGGCATCGCGGCCTTCGGCGCCTGCCTGCAGATCGGCTTCGCGCTGGTCCGCGCGGCGCAGCGGGCGCTGTCGCGGCGGCTGGTGCCGGCCTGACCTATCCGGCCGCGCGCAGGAAGGCGGCAAGCTCCGCCGCGTAGAAGCGCGCATTGCCGGTGGTGGCGTGGCCCGAGGTCTCGGCGCTGGCCGGGATCAGCAGCAGGCGGCCGTGCTGCACGCGCCGCATCGCGGCCTCGGTCAGCCCGGTTTCGGGCGGGTTGCGCTCGTCGTCGGCGGCGTTGATCGCCAGCACGCGCGCCGTGATCCGCTCCAGGAGCGGGGAGGGGTCGTAGTCGCGCGAGGAGTCCCATTGCCAGATGAAGTCGTTGGCGTCGGCCGGTGGCGACGCGCCGAGCCGGGCTTCCACGATCCGGTCCGCCGCGGCGGCATCGGGCGCCTGGGCCTGCAGGTTGAGCGTGCCGCCATTCGTCGCCGCGGCGTAGAAGACCGGCGCGGTGCGCAGCGAGGGCGGCTGCTGGGTGTAGCGCCCCTCCGCATAGGCCGGGTCGCGCCGGATGCTCTCGATCATCAGGCGCCGCAGCATCCAGTTGCGCCCCGACATGGCGGTGGGCTGGCAGGCCATGGGCACCACCGCGTCCATCATGCCGGGATGGGTCACCGCCCAGAGCCAGGCATGCATGCCGCCCATGGAGTTGCCCATGACCAGGCGGAGGTGCCGGATGCCCAGCGCCTCTGTCACGAAGCGGTGCTGCAGCGCCACCATGTCGGCATAGGTGTAGCGCGGGAAGGCCGGGCCGAGCCCATCCGAGGGCTTGGCGGAGCGGCCGGCGCCGAGCGCGTCGGGCAGGATGATGAAATGCCTCGCCGCGTCGAGCGGCTGGCCCGGCCCGAAGAGACGGCCGGCGAAGGCTGGCGTCAGCATCCCCCGCCCCGATCCGCCGGTGCCGTGCAGCATCAGGACGGGCGTGCCGGAGGGCTCGCCGAGGGTGGTGCCGTGCAGACGGAGCTCGGCCAGGGTCTCGCCGGTCGAGAGGCGGACGTCGCGGGCGGTCCAGGTGAGGTCGCGGGGGGCGGGTTGCGCCGCCGCGCGACCTGCGACGGCGATGAAAGGCAGGGCGAGCGTTGCGCGCCGTCCGACGCAGCGGACCATCCTGACCTCCCTGGTTCGTTCCGGACGGCGTGGCGCCGCCGCCCCACTGCGCGTCGGGACGATTCAGCCGATCATACGGGCGTCAGCGGGAGGCGATGGAGGACTGGGTGGTCTGGATGGCCGAGCCGACGCCGTTGACGGCGTTCAGCATGGTGCCGCGGAAGCCCACCAAGGCGCTGGCGACCACGACGACGACCCCGACGGCGAGGACCGCATACTCGGCGGCGAAGACTCCGTGGCGGTCGCACACTGCGCGACGGACGTCAGCGGGGAGCGAGGTCCGCATGATGCACCCTTCCGTGTCGATCAGCCCCTGAGCCGGCGCTGCGCCGGGGAGGCAGGTTGACCGCAATCGTCCAGAAAAACAGTATTTTGCCTGCGAACTAAAGATAGCCAGGCGGCATGTGACAAGTCAAACAGGATCGTCCGGACCGCCCGATGGCGACCGCCATGCGGGAGGCCCCTGGGGTTCTGGCGGGCCCGTTCGGCGGCTGGTCCACTTGGCGGGATCGGAGCGCTGGCGAGGCGTGCGGCGGGTCAGCGCGCGGCGACGCTGGCCTGCGTGCTGGTGATCTGCGTGCCGATGCGGCTGAAGGCGTTCTGCAGGGGGCCGCGGTACGTGGTGGCGGCGGAGCCGACCACGATCACGATGCCAACGGCCAGGATCGCGTACTCGGCGGCGGTCACGCCCTTGCGGTCGGCGGCGGCGGCGCGCGCGGCGCGGAGCAGGCGACGGGGCTTCGTCATCAGGACTTCCTCCGCTTCCACAGGTCCCGCCCATGGCAGCAGGCCAGGGTTGAACCAAAAAGCAAGATTTTCTCTCTTTAGAGATTATTAACAAGATTTCGTGCGGGTTCGCAAGCCGAAAACCCGTTCTGTCGCAAATTTCTCAGAAACCTCCCTGGACGCCGGGGCGCACGCCGTTGCCGACCCGCGGGGCTTGCCCGCGGAGGCCGCGCCGTTCGATCCTGCCCCCGCGCCCACCCCCGCGGCGCGAGGAGGTTCCCCCATGATCGATCGCGCCGCCGTCGATGCCCTGCTGGCCGGAGCGGTCGAGGCCGGCGAGGTGCCCGGTGTCGTCGCGCTCGCCGCCGACCGGTCGGGCGAATCCTATCGCGGCGCCTTCGGCCGCCGCGACCTTGCCGCCGCCACGGCGATGACGCCCGATACCGTGTTCTGGATCGCCTCCATGACCAAGGCGGTCACCTCCGTCATGGCCATGCAGCTGGTCGAGGAGGGCAGGCTCGCGCTCGACGCGCCGCTCGGCCCGCTGCTGCCCTGGCTCGCCGAGGTGCAGGTGCTCGAGGGCTTCGACACGCAGGGCCGGCCGCGGCTGCGCGCGCCGCTGCGTCCCATCACCTTGCGCCACCTGCTCACCCACACCGCCGGCTTTTCCTACAACACCTGGAACGGCGATATCGGCCGCTTCATGGAGGTGACGGGCCTGCCGGCGACGCGCAGCGGCAAGCTGGCCTCGCTGCACGCGCCGCTGGTGCGCGACCCGGGCGAGGCCTGGGAATACTCCATCGCCACGGACTGGGTCGGCCAGGCGGTCGAGGCCGCGGGCGGCGAGCGGATCGAGGTGGCGGTGCGCCGCCGCATCGCCGAGCCGCTCGGCATGGCCGATACCGGCTACATCGCCGGCGACAGCCAGAAGGCCCGCCGCGTCCGCGTGCACCAGCGTGCGCCGGACGGCACCCTGGCGCCGAGCGACTTCGACCCGATCCAGGTGAACCCGGAGTTCTTCGGCGGCGGCGGCGGGCTGCTCTCGACCGGGCCGGACTACCTCCGCTTCCTGCGCGCGCTGGTCGGCGGCGGCGAGCTGGACGGCGTGCGCATCCTGAAGCCGGAGACGGTCGCCGAGATGGGGCGGAACCAGATCGGGCCGCTGGAATTCCGCGCCATGCGCAGCGTGCTGCCGCATCTCTCGAACGACTTCGATCCCTTCCCCGGCGTGACGAAGCGCTGGGGCCTCGGCTTCCTGATCAACGAGCAGGACGTCCCAGGCCGCCGCGCCGCGGGCAGCCTCGCCTGGGCGGGCCTCGGCAACACCTGGTTCTGGCTCGATCCCGCCTCGGGCGTCGCGGGCGTGCTGCTGACGCAGATCCTGCCCTTCGCCGATCATAAGGTGCTTGATCTGCTGGGGCGCTTCGAGGCTGCGGTTTACCAGCGCTCACGATCCACCTGAACCTGTCCTGGCCCTCATGGATCGGGGGATCGCTGGGGGCCGTCGGGTTCGCGTGCACACCTGTGTGCGTGCTTCGATCGCGTGATGCCGTGCTGCGGGTTGCTGATAAGGTCAACGGGCAAGATCGTCGGGAGGTCCGCATGCCGGACGTGATTCTCAACTCCGTGCGGCTCGAAGGCGTCGAACTGACCGACAACGGGGACGGCCTGCTGATCGGTCCGAACGGCATCCTCTCCGTCGATTCTGCGGCGGTTGTCGCGTCCAACATCAATATCCTGGTTGACAATGCGGGCATCATCCGATCTGCCGGGGCGGGCTTCGTCCTGCTGGCGGAGGCCCTGCCCGGGATCGAGGCTGCGCGAGTCGTGAACCGTGGCAGCGTGTCCGGCAGCTTCGGGGTGAGTGCGGATGCCGGCACGCTGCTCGACCTGCTCAATGCCGGGGCGATCGGCGGCGATGGCGGATATGGCGTTCTGATCGGCGGTGCCGGATCGCTCCGCAACACCGGCACGATCAGCGGCTCGACGGGCGTCTGGATCGGCGACACCGCGCTGACCCTCTTCCTCAACGAGGGAACGATCACCGGCAATGCGGTCGGCGTGCACAGCACCGGCGGCGCGATCGGCGGGCTGGTCAATACCGGCACCATCGCCGCACCCGTGGCCATCGAGACCGGCATCGGCCCCGCCGTGATCCACAATCTCGGCCTGATCAGCGGCGCGGTGCAGCTTGGCCGCTTCGCCGATCTCTACGACGGCGCGCAGGGGACCACGCTGGGCCAGGTGCTGGGCTTCGCGGCCGATGACACGCTGACGGGCGGGGTGGGTGACGACCAGTTCCTGGGCGGCCAGGGCGCCGACCTCCTGCGCGGGAATGGCGGCGACGACAGCCTGCTCGGCGAGAGCGAGGACGATGTCATCCGCGGCGGCGAGGGCGACGATACCCTTCGCGGCGGCAGCGGGGCGGACGAGCTCGACGGCGGCGCCGGGACCGGCGACCTGCTGGACTACGCCGGCTCCGCCTCGGTGATCGTCAACCTCGGCACCGGCGAGGCGATCGGCGGCGATGCCCAGGGCGACGAGATCAGCGGCTTCGAGGCGCTGGCCGGCGGCGACGGCGCGGACCTGCTGACCGGCGACGATGGCGCGAACACCCTCCGCGGTGGCGCCGGCAACGATGTCCTGGTCGGTGGCGCGGGATCGGACCGCCTGCTCGGCGACACCGGCCGGGACGTCCTGGTCGGCGGCCTCGGGGCCGACCTGCTGCGGGGCGGGGCCGCTGCCGACCGCTTCCGCTATCTGGCGGCGGAGGAGAGCGGGCCGCTCGCCGCCGGCCGCGACCGCATCCGCGACTTCGGCATCGCGGAGCGCGACATCATCGACCTGTCGGCGATCGATGCCGACACGACCCAGCCCGGCGACCAGGCCTTCAGCCTGATCGCGGGCGCCGTCTTCACCGCGCCGGGGCAGCTACGCGTGAGCCAGTCGGCCGGCGACACGTTCGTCTTCGCCAATCTCGACGCGAGCCTCTCGACCGATTTCTCGATCCGGCTCGATGGACTGCTCGCGCTGGTCGCCGTCAGCTTCGACCTGTAGCGAAGCGTCTTCCCCTGGGGGCTCGGGATGCGGCAGCATCGCCGCATGCCCCACTTCCTCTGCCGCACCTGCTCCGTCCAGTTCGCCGAGAGCGCGGCGCCGCCCGATCGCTGCCCGATCTGCGAGGACGAGCGGCAATACGTTCCCGCCTCCGGCCAGGCCTGGACCACGTTGGAGGCGCTGACCCGCGCGCATGCCAACACCTTCCGCCTGCTGGAGCCTGGCCTCCTGGCGATCCGCAGCGTCCCCGCGGTGGGGATCGACCAGCGCGCGCTGCTGGTGATGACGCCGCACGGGAACATCCTGTGGGACTGCATCGCGCTGCTCGACGACGCGACGGAGGCGATCATCCGCGGCCTCGGCGGCCTCAAGGCGGTCGCGCTGTCGCATCCGCACTACTACTCGACCATGGTCGAATGGGGCCGGCGCTTCGGCGTGCCCGTGCATGTCCATGCGGCGGATCGCGCGCACGCGCCGCGGCCCGACCCGTGCCTCGACTTCTGGGAGGGCGAGGCGAAGCCGGTGCTGCCCGGCGTCACGCTGCACCGGCTGGGCGGGCATTTCGCCGGCGGGGTGGTGGCGCACTGGGCCGGCGGCGCGGGCGGGCAGGGGGCGCTGCTGTCGGGCGACATCCTGCAGGTGCTGCCGGACCGGAAGTTCATCGGCTTCATGCGCAGCTATCCCTGCCTGATCCCGCTGCCGGCGGCGGAGGTCGAGAGGATGGCAGCGCGGGTGATGACCCTGCCCTTCGCGGCGATCTACGGTGCCTTCCACGAGCGTGAGATCACCCGCGATGCCAAGGGGGCGGTCGCCCGGTCCGCGGCGCGCTACCGCGCCTGGACGGAGGGGATGGTGGCGCCCTGAGGCCGCCCCCATCGGGAAATGACCAAAAAGAAGCGAATGGACTGAAATAAAGACGATTTTTGCGTAGGATCATCCATCATTAAAGAGATTTTACGCTTGACCGGACATCAATTTCGAGACAAAACAAGACGTCTGCCTCCGGCGCATCCGCGCGCCTACACGCATCCTGCACCCTGGAGCCGATGTTTCCCATTCGCATCACACCTGACGCGACGGGACGCCGCCCGACCCCCATGCCGGGCCGCGGCGCCGGGCCGCTCCGCGCCCCCGTCCCAGCCACGACTGCGCAGGGTCCTGCTGGCGTCCCGGCTGCCGCCGCGCCAGTTCCTGTCGCCGTCCCGGCTGCCGCCGCGCCGGTTCCAGCCGCCGCCGCGCGGCGCGGGTGGCTGGGCAGCCGCCGCCGGTTGAACCGCCGCGGTGCCACGGCCGCGGAGTTCGCGCTGATGGCCATTCCGACCACGCTGCTGATGTATGGCGTGATGGAAGCCTCGTGGCAGGTCGCCACCCTGGCGGCGCTGGACCATGCCGCGCTGCGCGCGGTGCGCTTCGGGACGACCGGGCTGGCGAAGCCACCCAGCCGCACCGGGGCGCCCACCTGCCGCTCGGCCTCCATCCCCTGGCTCGCCAGCCAGGTCACGGGCGGCTTCCTGAAGGCAAGCCGGCTCACGGTCACCACCAACACCTTCAGCAACTATTCGAACTCGGCGTCGCGGTCCGGCGGGACCAGCGGGGCCGGCACCGGCGGCCAGGTGGTCACCTACGACCTGACCTACACCCAGCCCTGGCTGATCGGCGGCCTGGTGAAGCTGGTCACCGGAACCGACACCATGACCTTCCGCTCGTCGCTGACCATCAAGAACGAGCCCTTCGATGACACGGTCTGCTAGGGGTCCGATCCTGACGGCCGGGAACGGGGCGTCGTGTGAAACGGCCCAGCCTGTCCATGCCGCAGCGGGCGGGCCGGGCCCGCTGCCGCGCATGCACCGCGGCGCGGCGCCCGCGCCCGGTCGCCCACGCGCTGCCGCGCCGGATCGTGCCCGTGGCCTGCTTGGCCCGTGGCGCCGGCGTGGCGCGGGCGCGGTCGAGTTCGCCATCCTCGCCCCGCTCATCGCCCTGATCATGATGGGCGCAGTGGACCTGATGCTGTTCATGCGCGCCCAGGTGAAGCTGGAAGCCACGGCGGTGCAGGTCGGTCAGGTGGTGTCGCAGTGCGACCGCATCACCACGCCCGGCGACACGGCGGATTTCTGGCGCCTCGCCACCACCTCCCTCGGCGGCGTGGCGGAGGTCACCTCGCTGAGCGCCACGACGGTGATCATCAGCGGCGTGAACAACGTCAGCAACGCCAACCGCGTCGCCTGGCAGGTCAAGAGCAAGTCCGCCGCGACCAGCGCCATCGGCGCGGCCGGCGGCGCCGCGACCATCCCCGGCGGCTTCATCGTGCCGACCGGGCAGTTGATGATCGTGACCGAGGTCTCCTCGCCGTCGCAGATCTGGCAGTTGAGCCGCCTGCTGATGGGACTCGGGATCGTGACGCCGACGCTGACGGCGCGGACCTCCTATCTCAGCCGCACCTCCGACCCCGCGACCGTCACCACCGCGCCCCAGAGCAGCAGCACGAAGGTCTGCATGGCATGACCCCTCCCGCCGCCCCGCGCACGTCTCGCCCGCCGGCAGCGCCCCCGCGCGCCCGCCGCCGCCTGCTGCCGCTCGATCGCCGCGGCTCGATCACCGGCTACACCGCGATCATGCTGGTCATCCTGGTGGGCTTCGCCGGCTTCGCCATCGACCTGCAGCGCGCCTGGCTGGTGCATACCCGGCTGAAGACCGCCGTCGACGCCGCCGCCCTGGCCGCCGCGCGCGACTTCGACAACACCAACCGCGATGCCAATACCCGCCTCGCCTTCAGCGCCAACATCAACCCGCAGGGCGGCACCAACGTCGCCTTCGGCTCCACCGTCTCGACGCCGACGATCCAGCAGATCGACAACGACAAGATCCGCATCACCGCCACGGCGACGGTGCCGAAGACCCTGTTCCGGGTGGTGTCCAACAGTTCGCTGACCCTGACGGAGACCACGGTGGCGCAGCGCCGCGCCTCGGGGCTCGAGCTTGCGCTGGTGCTCGACGCCACGGGCTCCATGGCGGCGACCGACAGTGCCCTCGGCATCACCAAGATCCAGGCCGCGAAGAACGCCGTCCAGACCATGCTGGACGTGCTCTACGGCGATCAGGACACGCAGCGCTTCCTCTGGGTCTCGGTCGTCCCCTTCACCCGCAACGTCAACATCGGCACCAGCGCCGGGGCCCAGGCGCTGCTCAACACCACCAACCCCGCCATGCCGACGGGCTGGAACATCGCCAACTGGACCGGCTGCGTCGAGGCGCGCAGCACCAGCGGCAACTACGACATGAGCGATGCCGCGCCGACGACGGACCAGGGCAGGTTCCGTCCCTATTTCTGGCGCAGCACCTTCCAGCAATACGGCACCGTCGCCGGCGGCCAGTGCACCAATTC
>JAIYAI010000303.1 GCA_027489135.1 Acetobacteraceae bacterium | reverse complement strand
GGCGCCGTCCGCAGCTTCGTGCAGGAGGCGAGAATCGCCGGCCAGGCAGAGGCAAGGTCGTCCTCCGCCCAGCCCGGCAGGGCCGCCTGCGCAGCCGAAAAGCCAACCAGTCCAAGGACCAGCGCGATGCGCCGGACAAATCGCCCGGCGCGCGCGCGGCGGATCAAGCGCTCCGCGTCGCCACCAGCCGCCAGGTCGGGTCGCCGGCGGTGAGGTCGCGCTGGAAGGTCCAGATGTCGGTCAGTTCGGTGATGCCGTCGCTGCCCGAGACCGGGGCGCCGTTGCGGTCGGTGACCATGTTCACCTGGTCCGTCACGAAGCGCACGGTGACGTCGGCGGTGCTGCCGCGCAGGTCCGCGGCCTCGATCGCCACCTCGGTGAAGGCGCGAATCTCGTTGCGCTGCTGCTCCCCAGCCTGCTCACGGGCGGTGATCGCCTGCTCGAAGCCGGCATAGGTGTCGTCGGACAGCAGGGCCCGCAGGGTCTGGCGGTCGCCGGCGGCGAAGGCGGTCAGGATCATGCCGAAGGCGGCCTGGGCGCCATCGAGGAAGGCGTTCGACTCGAAGGACCGGTCCATCTGCACGATGCGGCCGAGGCCTTGGCCGGCCGGGCTGCGCGGATCGGGCAGGACGCGGCTGGTGCGGGACTGCGCCGGCGGCGGCAGGGCATCGGCCATCGGCGCCTCCGCCTGGCGGGCGGGGCTGCGCGGGTCGAAGCCGTTGGCACGTGGCTCCGCCTGGGGCGGCCTCTCGAAGCCCGTGCGCCGCCCCAGGACGCTGCGCAGGCGCAGCACCAGGAACAGGGCGACCATCGCCACGAGGATCAGCTCAACCGGAAAACCGCCCGACATCGCACACTCCTTTTTGTATAGATAGGCATGTCGGCAGGCGATCGCAACGGCGGGTCGCGCCGGAAGGCGCGCAACAATTGTGCTTCGCCGGAAGGCGCACAACAAATGTGCTGCGCCGGAAGGCGCGCAAGACTTGTGCTGCGCCTGACCGCGCCGAAGCCTTGCCGTATCCTACCCGGCATGTGTATCCGCGGGGTCAATGCGCCAGCCTCGTCCCGGCCGGCCTCCGGGAACCATACAAGGCATGATCCTGCTGCGGCACGGCCAGAGCGAGTTCAACCTGCACTTCGCCGCGACCCGGATCGATCCCGGCATCGCTGACCCGAAGCTCACCCCCCTCGGGCATGAGCAGGCGCGCCACGCGGCCGAGGCGCTGGCCGGCGAGGGCATCCGCCGCATCATCGCCTCCCCCTACACCCGCGCGATCGAGACCGCCACGCCGATCGCGCAGCGCCTGAACCTGCCCATCCACGTCACCCCCCTGGTGCGGGAGCGCTACGCCTTCGCCTGCGACATCGGCTCCCCGCGCACCGCGCTGGAGCAGGCCTGGCCGCATCTCGACCTCGCCCATGTCGAGGAGATCTGGTGGCCGCCGATCGAGGAGCCGGCCGCCGGGATCGAATCCCGCGCCGCGCTGTTCCGCGCCGAGATGGCCGCCGTGCCGGACTGGCGGGAGACGCTGGTGGTGTCCCACTGGGGCTTCATCCTGGCCATGACCGGGGTGCGGGTGACGAATGGGGAGTGGCTGCGCTGCGACCCGACGGAACCGGGGCCGGTGGAGATCGCCTGGAAGGCACCGCACGCGACGGTGGTGAAGCCCTGAGGGCCTGCCGCCACGCCCGCATTTCCCCGCCCCTGCCCCCGTGCTAGGGCGCGGCCCGCAAGACCGACCGAAGGCAGCGCCATCATGTCCGACCAGATGCCCCCGCAGGATAACGGCACCGGCATTCCGCCCCAGCCCATGCCGCTGCTGCTGAACCTGCAGTTCACCAAGGACCTCTCCTTCGAGGTCCCGGGCGCGCCGGAGATCTTCACCCAGCTGCGCGAGCAGCCGCGCGTCGACCTGCAGCTCGACGTGCAGGCCCGCGGCCTGGAGGGCCAGGGCCAGGGCGTCTACGAGGTGGCGCTGGTCATCCGTGCCGACGCCAAGGTGCAGGAGCAGACCTGCTTCATCGCCGAGCTGACCTATTGCGGCATCTTCACCATCAACGTCGATCCGCAGGTGCTGGAGCCGGTCCTGCTGGTGGAATGCCCCCGCCTGCTCTTCCCCTTCGCGCGCAACATCCTGGCCGAGATCACCCGCGACGGCGGCTTCCCGCCGGTGCTGCTGCAGCCGATCGACTTCGTGCAGCTCTGGCAGTCGCGCCGCGGCGGCCAGCAGCCGGTGGGCAATGCGTGACACCAGGTCGGGCAGCAGCCGGCGGGCAGCAACGCGGGACGGCACGCCGAAAACAGTTGACTGATTCGTAATCGTCATATTTAGGGACTCGCAACAGAGAGGTCCCTGGCCGTGCCGCTCACCGAGGCTACCGCGTCCACCGCACCGATCCTGCCCTTCCCGCCCGGTGGCCGCGCCACGAGCTATCCGGCGCCGGCCCCGACCTCCCTGCTGCTCTCCCCGCCGGAACTGACCGGCGGCGAACTGGCCGCGCTGCGCGCCGCACTCGAATCCGGCTGGATCGCCCCCGCGGGTCCGATTCCCCTGGCCTTCGAGGCGGCCGTCGCCGAGGCGACAGGCTTCCCCCACGTGCTCGCCGTCGCCTCCGGCACGGCGGCGCTGCATCTCGGCTATCGCTGCCTCGGCGTCGAGCCCGGCGACGAGGTCTGGACCTCCACCCTGACCTTCGTCGCGACCATCGCCCCGGCCGTGCAGATGGGCGCGGTACCCCGCTTCCTCGACGTGACGGAGGAGAGCTGGACGCTCGACCCCGACCTGTTGGCCGCGGAACTCGCGCGCGCGGCAGCGCGGGGACGCCTGCCGCGCGCCGTCGTGCCGGTCGACCTCTTCGGCCAGTGCGCCGACCTCGACGCCATCCGCGCCTGCTGCGACCGATGGGGCGTGCCGGTGCTGTCGGACAGCGCGGAGGGGCTGGGGGCACGGCTGCGCGGCCGTCCGGCGGGGCGGGGTGCGGCGCTGGCCGCTTTCAGCTTCAACGGCAACAAGATCGTCACTGCCGGCGGCGGCGGCGCCCTGGCCTCCGAGGACCCGGCGTCGATCGCCCTTGCCCGGCGGCTTGCCGGCCAGGCGAAGGAACCCGCGCCGCATTACCAGCACGAGACGACGGGGCATTCCTATGGTCTCTCCTCGGTGCTCGCGGCAGTCGGCCTCGCGCAACTGCCAACGCTCGAGGCCCGCGTCGCGGCGCGGCGGTCGGTCTTCGGCCTCTACCGCGCGGGCCTCGGCGACCTGCCCGGGCTGAGCCTGATGCCGGAGCCCGCCTGGGGTCGGTCCAGCCGCTGGCTCAGCGTGATCCGGATCGACCCGACCAGGGCCGGGACCGATCGCGAGCGCGTGCGCCAGGCGCTGCTCTCGGCCGGCATCGAAAGCCGGCCGGTCTGGAAGCCGCTGCACCTGCAGCCCGCCTTCCGGCGGGCACCGCAGGTCGGCGGCGCGGTCGCGGCCAGGCTCTTCGAGGAAGGGCTATGCCTGCCCTCGGGCAGCGGCATGGCACCGGCGGCGCAGGCGCGAGTGATCGATGCCATCCGGGCCTGCTGGTACGGCGGCGCCTGATCGGACAGGGCCCCATGGTAAGGCAGCGCCTGACCGGACGGGGCCCCTTTGTGAGGCAGTGTCTGACCGGACGGGGCCGCAAGGCGCCGGCGGAATGACCTGGACCAGCCGCGTATCTGATGCAATCGGCAATTGCGTTGTAGGTGATATGCCTTTACGCCTAGGCATCACGATGACATTCGATGACATTTCCCGAGGGGATCGCTACGGCCGGTTGGAAGTGCTGCGCGAGGGCGATCCCTATATCTGGCAGGGACGGGTCAGCCACCGGCGCTGGATCTGCCGCTGCACCTGCGGCCAGAAGACCCTGGTGCGCGAAGACGTGCTGAAGTCCGGCCACACCCGAAGCTGCGGCTGCCTGCACGACGACACGGCGCGGGAGCGGCTCTATCGCCATGGCGCGCGGTCGCAGGGCAACCACCGTACCCCCGAATACAATGCCTGGGACGCGATGCGCCGGCGGTCCGGCGGCGCGCCTGTGTGCCGGCGCTGGTCGGCGCCGAACGGCAAGGGCTTCGCCTCCTTCCTCGAGGACATGGGCAAGCGGCCCGGCCCGACCTGGCGGCTGGTGCGGCTGAACCCGTCGAAGGGCTTCACGCCGTCCAATTGCCAGTGGGAGAAGGACGTGCCGCGCCGCGGCGTGCCGCGGCGGCTGATCACCTGGCGCGGCCGCCCGACGCCGCTGAAGCAGGCCGCCGAGGCCGCCGGCGTCAGCTACCCCCTGCTCTGCAAGCGCCTGCAACGCGGCTGGCCGGAGCGGGACGCGCTGCGCCCCTGAGGGTTCCGCTGGCCTCCGCTCCGCCACCGGAGTAAGTTGCGATATCGCAACTTTACGCCGGGGCGCATGGCCGGGCTTCGCATCCTCTACCTGCACCAGCACTACTCGACCCCCGCCGGCGCCACGGCGACCCGCGCGCATGCCCTGGCCGGGGCGCTGGCCGCGCGCGGGCATGCGGTGACGGTCGCCTGCGGCAGCATGGCCGGCGCGGCGACGGGGCTGGAGGGGCCGTTCCGGCGCGGCCGGCGACAGGGGCGGGTGGGCGCATTCCAGGTAACGGAATTCGCCATCCCCTACGCCAATGCCCAAGGGCCGGCGGCCCGCATGGCGGCCTTCCTGCACTTTGCCGCGCGCGCCGCGCCGCTGGCCCGCTCCGGCCGCTTCGACCGCATCGTCGCCAGCTCCACGCCGCTCAGCGTCGCCCTGCCGGCGCTTGCCGCCCGCACCCCCTTCGTCTTCGAGATCCGCGACCCCTGGCCGGAACTGCCGCGGGCCATGGGCCAGGGCGGGCCGGCGCTGTGGTGGGCGATGGACCGGATCGCCGACGCCGCCTGCCGCCGCGCCGCCGCCGTCGTCGCGCTGTCCGAGGGCATGGCGGAGACCGCGGTCGCGCACGGCGCCGCGCCCGGGTCGGTGCATGTCGTGCCCAATGGCTGCGACCTCGACCTCTTCGGCCCGCAGGTCCTGCCCTGGCGGCCGGAGCAGGCGGGCTCCGGGGAGGCGTTGGCGGTCTATGCCGGCGCGCATGGGCCGGCGAACGGGCTCGACCTGCTGCTCGACGCCGCGGCGGTGCTGCGCGCGCGGGGGGAGCGGCGGGTGCGCATCGTCCTGGCCGGCGAGGGGCGAGAGGCGCCGCGCCTCGCCGGCCGCATCGCGGCAGAGGGGCTGGCGAACGTCACCATGCTCGGCGCGCTGCCGAAGCGGCGCGTCGCGGCGCTGCTGGCCGGCGCCCAGATCGGCGTGCAGTGCCTGGCGCCGGAGCCCGCCTTCGCCGAGTGGACCGCGCCGAACAAGCTGATGGACTACCTGGCTGCGGGGCTGCCGGTGGTGGCCAACATGCAGGGCCGCGCGGCGCGCCTGCTGGCAGACGGGCCCTGCGGGGTGGCGGTGCCGCCCGCGGATCCCGCCGCCATGGCGGATGCTCTGGCGGCACTGGCGTCCGACCCGGCGCGGCGCGCGGTGATGGGGCTCGCCGCGCGGGCGCAGGCGGTGCGGCGCTGGGACCGGCGCCTGCTGGCGGCGCGCTTCTGCGACATCGTGGAGGCGGCTTCCCACTAGCCTGGCGCGGGCCTACGCCTTCCGCCGACAAGGAAGGAACCGCCCGATGGCCGAGGATCCCGCCGCCGCGCTGGCGGCGCATGTCGCGCACACGCGCTTCGAGCACCTGCCCGACAGCGCCGTCACGGCGACGCGGCGCGACATCCTCGACACCTTCGGCTGCATGCTGGGCGGCAGCGGCGCGCCGGGCATCCCGGAGCTTTTCGGCCTGCTCGACGAATGGGGCGGCGTGCCGGAGGCCGACGTGCTGCTGCACGGGCGCGGCCTGCCCGCCCATGCCGCCGCCATGATGAACGCAGCGATGGGCCATGCGCTGGATTTCGACGACACGCATGACGGCGCGGGCTCGATCCATCCGGGCTGCACGGTGCTCGCCGCCGCGCTGGCGGTGGCGGACCGGATCGGCGGCGCTTCGGGGCAGGAGGTGCTGCTGGCTGCGACGCTGGGCCTCGATGTCTCCTGCCGCATCGCGCTGGCGGCGACGGAGGACCGCGGCTGGCACCGCACCGCGGCGATCGGGGTCTTCGGCGCGGCGGCGACGGCGGCGAAGCTGCTGGGTGCCAGCGCGGAGCAGGTGCACCACGCGCTGGGGATCGCCTATTCCCAGGCCGCCGGGAA
Organism: Acetobacteraceae bacterium; assembly: GCA_027489135.1. GTDB lineage: Bacteria > Pseudomonadota > Alphaproteobacteria > Acetobacterales > Acetobacteraceae > JAIEOP01. The sequence continues at coordinate 7,881 of JAIYAI010000303.1, read as the reverse complement.
CCGGCAATGCATCCTGGACGGCGCGCTGACCAAGCGGCTGCAGGCGGGCCAGGCCGCGCAGGCCGGGGTGATGGCGGCGCTGCTGGCGCTGCGCGGCGTTACCGGCGCGCGGGAGGTGTTCTCGGGGCGCTACGGCTTCTTCGCGATGTACCAGCCCGGCGGCGCCGACGCGTCGCGGGTGACTGCCGATCTCGGCCGCGCCTTCCGTGGCGAGGGGCTGAGCTTCAAGCCCTATCCCTGCGGCAGGCCGCTGCATGCGACGATCGACGCGGCGCTGGCGGCGCGCGCGGCGCTCGGCGTCACGCGGGCGGAGGAGGTGGAGGCGGTGGTGGTCAGCTGCGATCCGGCCTCGGCCCTGCGCGAGTTCGCCGCGCCGGCGCAGCGCCGCCCGACCCAGGTGGTGGAGGCGCAATTCGCCCTGCCCTTCCTGGTCGCGACGGCGCTCGCCGAGGGCCGTGTCGGCATCGGCGATGTCGCGGGGCTCGGCACGCCGGCCGTGCTGGCGCTGGCCGGGCGCGTGGAGGGCGTGGCGCGGGAGGGGCTGCGGCCGCGCTTCCCGGAGGTGACGCTGCGCACCACGGACGGCCGCAGCGTGACCATCGCCGCGACCGACCCGATCGGGTCGCCGGAGAAGCCGCTGTCCGACGCGCTGCTCGCCGCGAAGTTCCGCGACAACGCGCGCAACGCGGTGCGGCCGGTGGAGGACGAGGTGACGGACGAGGCCCTCGCGCGCCTCGCCGCGCTCGAGGACCTGGGCGACATCCGGACGCTGGTGGCGCCCTTCGTCTAGGCCCTCGCGGCCATCGCCGCGTCGATGCGCGCGGCCAGCGCCGGGGTGACGCCGGTCATCGGCAGCCGCACCTCCGGGCTGTCGATCAGTCCCGCGCGCCAGAGCCAGTGCTTGATCGGCGCGGGGCTCGGTTCGGCGAAGAGCAGCGGCGGGATCTCGGCCAGCGCGCGCCAGGCGGCCAGTGCCGCCGCGCTCTCTCCCGCCCGGACCAGGTCGCGCACGCGGGCGAAGGCCGCGGTCTCGACATGGGCGGAGGCGAGGATGCCGCCCTCCGCGCCCTGGGTCAGCATCGGGTGGAACAGCGCGTCCTCCCCGGTCAGCACGGCAAAGCCAGGCGGCTTGTCGCGCAGCAGCGCCGCCGATTGCAGCATGTCGGCGCAGCAATCCTTGACGCCGAGGATGGTGGGGCAGCGCGCCGCGAGATCGAGCATCGCCGCGTTGCCGAGATTGACGCCCGTGCGATACGGGATGTTGTAGATCAGGATCGGCCGCGCCGTGGCGGCGGCCAGCGCCTCGAAATGCCGCTGCAGGCCGGCCTGCGAGGGCCGCGTGTAGTAGGGGCAGGCGATCAGCGTGCCGTCGATCGGCAAGGACGCCGCCTGGTCCAGCGCCGTCACCAGCCTGCTCGTGTCGCTGCCGCAGAGGCCGAGGAAGACGGGCAGGCGCCGGCCGCAGGCGGCCAGTTCCGCGACGACGACGCGGACGACTTCCGTGGTCTCGTCCGCGTCGAGCGTCAGCCCCTCGCCCGTCGTCGCGGCCAGGATCAGCCCGTCGATCGGCGTCGCGGCATAGTGCCGCGCCAGGCGCCGCAGCGAGGCGACATCGAGCGCGCCGTCACGGAAGGGCGTAACGAGGGGCAGCCAGAGGCCGCCGAGGGGATGGGATGGTGCTGTCATCGGGGTCCGTCTCCGTGAGGCCGGGAGACGGGACCTGAAGGTGACCCCGTCCGAAACCGGCGGGGTGCAACCTGATCCTTGGGCGCGGGCTACCGCGCGCGACGATCCGATGTGCCCCCTGCGGGGCACTTCTTCGACGGCGCGGGCTTGCTGGTGCGCGGGATCACCCGCGCACCATGGGTCGGCGCGCCGGCGCGCGTCAAGCCGGAGCGCCTTCTACGATGGCGCCCCGCACGGCGCTTGAAGGGCGACGAGGGCGATGCCCGCGTCGACGCGATTCAATGCTTCGCCGCCTCTGCCGCGTCGAAATGCCGCTTGATGCAACTGAACGCGAAGGCCAGCCCGAACAGCATCAGCGCGAAGCCGAAGAACTGCAGGTAGTCATGCGCCATGCCGGCCGCGAGCAGGCCGACCAGCGCGATGACGCAGGAGAAGATCAGGAAGAACCAGCGGGCACCACTCACGGTTTGGGCTCCTTGGCACGGGGTTTCAGCGGTTTGTCGTCGTCGAAGAGGATCCGCGCGGCGGCGCCGTCGAGATCCTCGTACTGCCCGCTGCGCAGGTTCCACAGGAAGGCCAGCAGGCCCATCAGACCCATCAGCAGCGCCAGCGGCACCAGGTAGACCAGGATGTCCATTCAGCCCTCCTTCTCCGCGCGGAGCGCGTCGCCGGACTCGGCGCGGAGAGCATTGAGGATGACGACGAGGGAGGAGGACGCCATCACCAGCGCGGCGATGAAGGGCGTCACCAGCCCGAGGATCGCCATCGGCACGGCCACGACGTTGTAGGCCAGGCTGAAGGCGATGTTCTGCCGCGCGAGCCTCTGCGCCCGCCGCGCCGTGCGGATCGCGCCGGGCAGCGCGGCCAGCGGCGCCTCGCCGCGCAGCACGAGATCGGACGCGGTCTGGGCGAGGTCCGTCCCGGCTTCGGGGCAGGCGGAGACATGCGCCAGGGCGAGCGCCGCGGCGTCGTTGATGCCGTCGCCGACCATCAGCGGGTGGCTTCCGGCGCGCCGCAGCGCCTCGATCCGCGCCGCCTTGGCCGCCGGGTCGACGCCGGCCTGCCAGTTCGCGATGCCGGCCTGGGCCGCGACGGCGGCAACCGCGGGCGCGGCATCGCCCGAGAGCAGCTCAGGCGCGAGGCCAAGCTGCGCCAGCGCGGCAACGGTCGCCGGCGCCTCCGCGCGCAGGCGGTCGGCGAAGCGGAAGGCGACGGGCTGCGCCGTGGCACCGGGCCGGAACCAGAGCGTCAGCCCCGCCCCGTCGCCATCGAGGCCGAGGAACCGCGCGCTGCCCAGCACCGCCGCCCCATCGCGCATCAGGCCGCGGCCGGGAATCTCGACGACGCCGCGCACCACCGGCGCATCCGGGCAGGCCGCGACCAGCGCGCGGGCCAGCGGATGGCGGGAGGAACGGGCGACGCCGGCGGCGACGCGCAACTCCGCCGCGGTCCAGTCGCCCGGCAGCAGGGTCGGGTGCCCCTCGGTCAGCGTGCCGGTCTTGTCGAGCACGGCGATGTCGGCCGCGGCCAGGCGTTCCAGCGCCGTCCCGTTCGCCACCAGCACGCCGCGGCGGAACAGCGCGCCCACCGCCACGGCCTGCACCGCGGGGACGGCGATCGCGAAGCCGCAGGGGCAGGCGACGATCAGCGCCGCGACGGCCGGCACCAGCGCCGCCTGCCAGGAGACGCCCATGCCGAGCCACCAGCCCAAGAAGGTCGCCAGCGCCACGACATGCACGACGGGCACGTAGAAGCGCACGGCGCGATCGGCGATGTCGACGTAGCGGCCGCGCGCCTGCTCCGCCCGCTCCAGCAGCCGCGCCATGGCGGCGAGCGAGCCGTCGCGCGCCGAGGCCGTGACGCGGGCGACGAAGGGCGCGCCCATGTTGATCGCGCCGGCGGGCAGCGCCTCGCCCGGTGCGAAGCCGCGCGGCAGGCTCTCGCCCGTGGTGGCGGCGGTGTCGAGCAGGGCGGTGGCGTCGTCCAGCACGGCATCGAGGCGGAGGCGTTCCCCGGCGGCGACCAGCACGCGGTCGCCAGGGCGCGGCGCGTCGACCGGCACCGCGCGGGCCGCGCCATCGGGCCCGAGCAGGGTCAGCGTGCCCTCCTGCAGCGCCAGCAACTCGGCCACGGCCTGGCGGGCGCGGCGGCGGGCGGCGCGGTCCAGCACCCGGCCCGCGAGCAGCAGGGCGAGCAGCGCCGTCGCGCCGTCGAACCAGGTGAAGGGGCCGTTGCGCGCGGCCTCGCTGACCGACATCAGCGTCGTCGCGAGCACGCCGAGCGAGACGGCGAGGTCCATGTTCAGCCGGCCCGCGCGGATGCCGGCGATGGCGTTGCGGTAGAAGGGCATGCCCGCGACCAGCACGACGGGCAGTGCGATGGCGGCTGCGACCCAGTGCAGGGCGTGGCGCGTCGCCTCCCCCATGTCGCTGCCGACCCAGACGGCGACGGAGACGAGCATGACGTTCATCATGCCGAAGCAGGCGATGCCGAGCGCGCGGACCAGGGCCCGGCCCTCGGCATCCTCGGTGGCGCGCAGGCAGGCCGGCGACCAGGGCGCGACCCGGAAGCCGAGCCGCGCCAGCAGCGCGGCGAGGGCGTTGGCGCGCGCGGCATCCCCGCGCCAGGTGACGCGCAGGCGCCGGGCGGAGAGCGAGACGCGGGCGGAGAGGACATCGGGCTCGGCCGCCAGCGCCTGTTCCACCAGCCAGACGCAGGCGCCGCAGGTCAGCCCCGCGACCATCAGTTCGAGGGCCTGGGTGCCGTCCTTCTGCGGCAGCACGGATTGCGCGAATTCGATCGCAGGCAGGTCGACGGCGGGACGCAGCGTGCCCTCGGCCGCGTCGCGGCGGCGATAGAAGGCGTCGAGGCCGAGGCCCTGGACGAGCGCATGCGCGCCCTCGCAGCCGGTGCAGCAGAACCGCTGGCCGGTCGGCACGGTGGCGCCGCAATGCGCGCAGGCGGCGCCGACCGGCGTCGCCGGCAGCGGTGCGGCCTCGGGCGGGCGGCGGCCGATGAGGCTCATGGCACGACCAGGCGCTGCACGAGGTCGAGGCGTTCGCCGCCGGCGCCGGTCAGGGCCAGCCGCGCCTCCCACTGCCCCGTGCGCGGCAGGTCGAGCGTCGCCTGCCAGCGGCCGGGCGCGGTGGCCACCAGCGCGAGGGGAATCGCCGTCCCCTCCACCGGCGCGCGGATCACGCCGTCGAGGCGACCGGCGACGGGCAGGCCCTCCCGGTCGGTCACGACGACACGCAGCATGCCCTGGTCGGCCACGACGGCGCCGCGCCAGCCGAGTGCATCCTGCCGTGCCGCTTCCTCCAGCACCTTGTTGTAGGCCCGGCCGCGGTCATAGGCCTGGCCCTGGGTGACGCCGGTGAAGGTGGAGATCGAGGCGAACACGAGCACGCCGTTAACCGCGACGACCAGCAGCATGCCGCCGACGAAGACCCAGGGGATCCAGCGGGAGCGGCGGGGTTCCATCACGGCATCGCTCATGGCTTCGGTCCCAGGAAGACGCTGCGTTCGGTCTCCGCCGCGCGACCGCTGCGCGGATCGACGAGGCGGAAGGTGACGTCGACGTTCTCCGGCAGGCGCAGGCCGGGCGGCGCCGTCACCAGGGCGCGCCACTGGGTGATGCCGTCCGGCTTCGTCGCCAGCAGCGGCCGGCCCTCGGCATCGAGCGGCGCATCCTGCACGACCAGCGCGAGGCCGCGCGGCCCGTCCAGCACCAGGGCGTAGCCGGTCTCGTTCCGCGTCTTGTTGGCGAGCTTCAGCGTGTAGGCGTTGCGAACACCACCATCCGAGAGGCGCACGAACAACGGCGCGCGGTCGCGCAGCACGGAGAGGGTGAGCGTGTCGCGCATCACCCAGCTTCCCAGCATCACCAGCACGACGGCCGCGAGCACGCCGGCGTAGACGAAGGTGCGGGGGCGGAGGAATTTCGGCGGCGTGCGCGCCGCCATGCCGCAGGCGAAGCGCTCGGGCCCCGGCTTGACCGGCGCCGCGGCGGCCTCGGACCGGGCCAGCGCGGCCAGCGTCTCGAAGGCGACCAGCCCCTTCTCACGGCCGAGCTTCGCCATCACGTCGTCGCAGGCATCGATGCAGAGGCCGCAGCCGATGCATTCCAGCTGCTGGCCGTCGCGGATGTCGATGCCGGTGGGGCAGACATTCACGCAGGCGCGGCAGTCGACGCAGTCGCCGATGCCGTCGGTCTTCAGCTTGCCGCGCGGCTCCCCACGCCAGGCGCGGTAGGTCACGACGAGGGAGTTCTCGTCCAGCATCGCCGCCTGGAAGCGCGGCCAGGGGCACATGTAGGTGCAGACCTGCTCGCGCGCCCAGCCCGCCAGCAGGTAGGTGGTGGTGGTGAAGAGACCGAAGAAGAAATAGACCTCGACGCTCGCCTGGCCGGTGAAGAATTTCGGCGTCATCTCGAGCGCGTCGTTGAAGTACATGATCCAGGCGCCGCCCGTGGCCATGGCGATGCCGAGCCAGGCGGCGTGGGTCATCACCTTCTTGCGCAGCCACACGCCGGTCCAGGGCTGCTGGTCCAGCTTCATGCGCGCGTTTCGGTCGCCCTGGATCAGGCGCTCCACCCAGATGAAGAGGTCGGTCCAGACCGTCTGCGGGCAGGCAAAGCCGCACCAGACGCGGCCGAACAGGCTGGTCGCGGCGAACAGGCCGATCGCCGCCAGCACCAGCAGGCCGGTCAGGTAGTAGACCTCCTGCGGCCAGATCTCGATGAAGAAGAAGAAGAGCCGGCCGTTGGTGATGTCGACCAGCACGGCCTGGTCCGGCAGGTTCGGCCCGCGGTCCCAGCGGATCAGCGGCACGAGGTAATAGAGCGCAAGGCAGGCGATCAGGATCGCCCATTTGGCGCGGCGCACGGGGCCGCTGACCTGCTTCGGGTAGACCTTCTGCCGCGCGGCGTAGAGGGGCTGCGCCGATGCCGGCTCCAGCTTCTCGCGCGTTTCCAGCTTGCTCATGTCGTGCGCCCCGTGAGGGGCCCTTTCCCTGACCTGTCCGAAGTGGCCGTGTGCGGCGGCCCGGCGATGCGGGCCGCCGCGATCGCCAGGCTACTGCCCGCCGCCCAGCTGATGGACGTAGACGGTCAGCATGTTGATGGTGGCTGGATCGAGCCGCGCTCCCCAGGGCGGCATGACGCCCATGCGCGGGTTGGCGATCTGGCGCATCACCTCGGCCTTGGTGCCGCCGTAGAGCCAGATCTGGTCGGAGAGGTCGGGCGCGCCCAGCAGCTGGTTGCCCTTCCCCGCCGCGCCGTGGCAGGCGACGCAGTTCTCGGCGAAGACCTGCCGGCCGCGCGCCAGCGCCGCCGTGTCGGCGCCGGTTGCGACGCCCGAGAGGCTGAGCACGAAGTCCGCGACGTCGGCGATCTGCGCGGGCTGCAGCATCTGGCCGTAGGGCGGCATGATGCTGGCGCGGGCCTGGCTGTCCTCCGTGTTGCGGACGCCGTGCGCGATGGTCTTGTGGATCGCGTCGTAGCTGCCGCCCCAGATCCAGCTGTCGTCGGCGAGGCTCGGGAAGCCGCCGGGCGCACCCTGGCCGCCGGCGCCGTGGCAGCCGGCGCAGTTGTTGGCGAAGGCGACGCGCCCGCCGACCATGGCGAAGGCGCGCAGTTCGGGATCCGCCACGATCTGCGCCGGCGTCGCCGCGCGGATGCGGGCCAGCATCGGCTCCTGCCGCGCGCGCTGCTCGGCCAGGATGGGCGCGATCTGGTCGCGCGCCACCCAGCCCGAGGTGCCGCGCAGCCCGAAGACCGGCAGCGAGGGGTAGATGATCATCCACACCACGGCGAAGGCGATGGTGGCGTAGAAGACATAGAGCCACCACTTCGGCAGGGGCGTGTTGAGCTCCTTCAGACCGTCCCATTCATGGCCGGTCGTGTCGGTGCCCGTGATGTGGTCCTTTTCGACCTTGGTCGGCATCGTGCGATGCTCCTATCGGCCAGCGGAGGGAGGAAGCTCATCGCGGAACGGGATGCCGCGGGCCTCCTCGTAGGCGGCGCGCTTCGACGGACGCAGCACCCAGGCCAGCATCCCGACGAAGAGCAGGAAGAACCACACCACCCAGAGCGCCCGGAGGTGCGGATAGATCGAGAGCAGGAAGTCGGTCATGGCTGTGCCCTCCTCACTGCTGCCGGATCTGCTCGGGCGTCACGTCGCGGAACTGCACGAGCGT
>JAIYAI010000814.1 GCA_027489135.1 Acetobacteraceae bacterium | reverse complement strand
TGTCGAAATAGTCGTCGAGTATGGCGATACGCATGGCAGAGCGTCAGCGCCGGTACGGGTAGCAGATCGCGCGGTCGAGCGTGACGCCGAGATGCGCCCCCAGCGCCTCGATCGCGGCGGCGTGCTCGGGGTAGGGATCGGCATTCGCCCTGCCGACGACGATGGGCCGGAAGCTCGGGTCCTGTTGCCGCGCAGGCCGCACCATGGCGGTCGCCAGCGGCACGCCATCCTCGTCCCGGAGGGTCAGGAAGAGCGGCATGGTGCGGCGAATATGGCTGGCAAGGCCGATATCGCGCTCGATGAAGGGGAGGTCGCCCGGCGCGTAGCGCGCTGCGGCATCGTCCCAGGCCCTGCGGAAGTGCTTCTCCACCGCATGGGCCATCGCCTCGGACTCGCGGGCCGCTTCGAGTTCCGATTCGAGGCGGAACCAGGTCTTCCCGTCCGGCGCATCGCAGACGAATTCCATCGACGCTCCCCACAGGCGTGCGGGCGACGTGCCGAACCGCCTGGGGCCGAAGTTCCCCAGCCCCCGGGCGCGTCCGCCGGCGCGACACAGCCAGCTTAGGCTGCCGCCATGCTTATGGAAACGCACCCGAAGCGACAGGATCGCGCCAGAACCACAACCCATACGCGCACACCCGCTGGCAACGGGCGCAATTTCAGCGGAAGACCAGAGCTGCACCGGGACAATCCGCGATTTTTTCGAGAAATTCCCTCCGCCTTCGCAGCCAGGAGTTGCATTTCGCCTCCAACGTCTTATTAATTGGTCTCACCAGGGCGGAAAATCCCGCTCGAGTGGATATCGAGGCAGAACGCGATGGACGGTCTCTGGACACTGTACCTTGATCGGGTTGTGGGCCCGATGGCGAGCCCGGGCGCCTTTCCCACGCGGGAGCGGGAGGCCCAGGCGCTCCGCCTCGATGGGCACATGGACACGACCGACCTCGCCCTGCTGCGCCGCGCCGGCCCCATCACCGCCAATCCGGTCGAGGCCATCCGGTCCTGGCTGCCCGAATTCACCGCCCTGCGGTGCGACCTGCACGCCCATCCCGAAACCGGGTTCGAGGTCCATCGGACTGCCGCCCTCGTCGCCGGAAAGCTCGCCGCCTGGGGGATCGAGGTGCATCGCGGGATCGGCCGCACCGGCGTTGTCGGCGTGCTGCGCAACGGCCCGGGCCCGCGCATCGGGCTGCGGGCTGACATGGACGCGCTCGACCTGACAGAGGCGAACGGCTTTGCCCATGCCTCCCGCGTGCCGGGGCGCATGCATGCCTGCGGCCATGACGGGCACACGACCATGCTGCTCGCCACCGCGCGTTACCTCGCGGCGACACGCCGCTTCCAGGGCACCGTCGTCTTCATCTTCCAGCCCGCCGAGGAGGGTCAGGGCGGCGCCCAGGCGATGATCGCCGACGGGCTGTTCGAGCGCTTTCCCTGCGACCGCATCTACGCGCTGCACAACTGGCCGGGCATGCCGGTCGGCCATTTCGGGATCGCCACCGGTCCGGTCATGGCCGGCTGCGCGTTCTTCGACATCGGCGTCCAGGGGCGGGGCGGACATGGCGCGCGGCCCGAGAACACGGTCGACCCTGTGGTGATCGGCGCGCAGATCGTCGGTTCCCTGCAGGCCGTGATCGCGCGCAACCTGCCAGCGCAGGAAGCCGCGGTGCTGAGCGTGACCGGCTTCGATGCCGGCAATGCCTACAACATCATCCCCGACCGCGTGGCCCTGCGCGGCACGGTGCGCGCCTTCTCGACAGAGGTCATGGCGATGATGGAAGGGCGCATCCGGAGCCTGGCCGCGGGCATCGCGGGCGGCCATGGCGCGCAGGTGGACATCGCATTCCGGGAAGTCACCACGCCACTGGTCAACGACGAGATCCCCTCCAACATCGCCGCAGCCGCCGCGAGGGACCTCGTCGGTCCCGGCCGGGTAGAGCGCGACCTCGCCCCGAGCGTCATCGGCGAGGACTTCGCCGCCATGCTGGACAAGGTGCCGGGTGCCTTCGTGCTGGTCGGCAACGGCGAGGCCGGCGTGCCGGAACTGCACAGCCCACACTACGATTTCAACGACGCGGCTATCCCCTATGGCGCGGGGCTGCTGGCTGCGACGGTCGAGCGGGAGTTGCGGGCGGAGGATTGAGCCGCCCCCTGCCCTCCCCGCCGGCAGCAGGGAGGGCGAGGCGGTTCAGGCGGCGGCGCTGGGCCGGGCCTTCATCATCGCGTGGTGCGCGACGATCGACTTGAAGTCCGGGTTGATTGGCTGGCCCACCTGCGCGCCAAAGTCGAGGAAGCAGAACAGCAGGATGTCGGCCAGCGTCAGGCGGTCGCCGCAGACGAAGGTCCGGCCCGCCATCTGCCCGTCGAGCCAGCCGATCTTGTCCTGCGCCGTGGCCTTCAGCCCCTCCGCGGCTTCCGGAATACAGCGCATGCGGGACTGGAACATCTTCAGCCCCTGCGAGAAGCGGAAGCCGTTGCCCATCGGCTCGCAGATGCCGAGGTCGATGCGGCGCGTCCACATCCGCGTCTCGCCCCGCTCCTGAGCGTTGGCGCCGATCAGGGAGGCGCCCGGCGTGATCTCGTCGAGGAATTCGCAGATGGCGGTGATTTCGGCGAGCACGCTGCCGTCGTCGAGTTCGAGGCAGGGCATCTGGCCTGCCGGGTTCTTCGCCATGTAGGCGGGCTGGCGGTTCTCGCCGCCGCGCAGATCGATGGTCGTCTTCGGCAGGTCGATGCCGCGCTCTGCCATGAACATGCGGACGACGCGCGGGTTGGGGCCCACGGAATCGTAGAACAGCATCGGCTTTCCTCCCGTTCGATCCGCGGATGATGCCGTGCCGTCAGCCCTGCAGGAAGGGGTTTCGCTGGCGCTCGTGGCCGAAGCTCGAGCCCGGGCCGTGGCCGCAGAGGAAGCCGATGTCGTCGCCGAGCGGCAGCAGCTTGCCATGAATGGCGGCGAGCAGCGCGGCATGGTCGCCATATTCGAAATCTGTCCGCCCGATAGAGCCGCGGAACAGCACGTCGCCGACCAGCGCGACGCGCAGGCTCTCGGAGACGAAGACGACATGGCCGGGCGTATGGCCAGGGCAGTGCAGGACCTTGAACGCCTCGCCCGCGATCTCGACCGTGTCGCCTTCGACCAGCCAGCGGTCGGGCGTGACGTTGCGTCCGCCAAGGTCCCACTTGGCCGCCGCATCCTCGAGCCCGTCGAGCAGAAACTGGTCGCGCCGGTCCGGCCCCTCGATCGGCACGGGCACGCCCTGGGATGCCGTCAGGCTCTCGCGCAACTCGTCCGCGCCGGCGGCGTGGTCGACATGGCCATGGGTCAGCAGGATGCGCTCGACCGTCACCTTGAGTTCGCCGAGGGCGGCGAGGATGCGATCCACCTCGCCCCCCGGATCGACGACGACCCCGCGCATGGTCACGTCGTCCCAGAGCACGGCGCAGTTCTGCTGGAAGGGGGTCACGGGAATGACGGCGGCCTTCAGCGTCATGGTGGACGGATCCTTGTCTGGTCCGCCGGACCCTAGCCCCCGGGTGTCGGGCATGGAACCGCCAGGCCGCGGCTGAAACTTTCGTCACCTGCGCTGCCTGCCTGACGGGCGAGCAGCGAGGACTATCGGGAATGCTGCAATTGCAGGCAGCGAAGCGGGTGCGATTGCGGCGTCTGCGCGCATCGGGTGCAGCGCACAAGCGAAGCGGGCTGATTCACCCAGAGTCCGGCTGGCACGCCGCTCGCAATCACGCGACGTGCCCCAGGGGTCGGGGCGACCCCCAAGGGCAGGCAATCGCCCGCCAAGGCTTCACTGGAAGGAAAGCCCTATGTCCTCTCATTCGCTTACGCGGCGCACCGCGCTGCTCGCGGGCCTCGGCTCCGCGCTCGCTCTCCCCGCCATCAAGCCCGCCTGGGCGCAGGGCGCGCCGATCAAGGTGGGCGTGCTGCATTCGCTGTCCGGCACCATGGCGATCTCCGAGACCGCGCTGCGCGACACCGTGCTGATGATGGTCGAATGGGCGAACAGCCAGGGCGGCGTGCTCGGCCGGCGGCTCGAGGCGGTGGTGGTCGATCCGGCCTCCAACTGGCCGCTCTTCGCCGAGAAGGCGCGCGAGCTCCTGGCGGTGCACAAGGTGGACGTGACCTTCGGCTGCTGGACCTCGGTCTCCCGCAAGTCCGTCCTGCCCGTGTTCGAGGAGCTGAAGGGGCTGCTGTTCTACCCGGTGCAGTATGAGGGCGAGGAGCAGAGCCCCAACATCTTCTACACCGGCGCCGCGCCGAACCAGCAGGCCATCCCGGCCGTGGAATACCTGATGTCGAAGGATGGCGGCGAGGCCAAGCGCATCGCCCTGCTCGGCACCGACTACGTCTATCCTCGCACCACGAATCGGATCCTGCGCGGCTTCCTCAACTCCAAGGGCATCGGCAATGCCGACATCATGGAGGAGTACACCCCCTTCGGTCACTCCGACTGGCAGGGCATCGTCGCCCGCGTGAAGCGCTTCGCGTCCGAGGGCAAGAAGACCGCGATCGTCTCCACCATCAACGGCGACGCGAACGTTCCCTTCT
>JAIYAI010000678.1 GCA_027489135.1 Acetobacteraceae bacterium | reverse complement strand
GGGAGCGCCCCGGATTTCACCGGGGCCGCGGAGGAGCCCTGCCCATGCCGGTGACCGTGACCGCGATCCCACACCTCTCCGACAACTACGCGTGGCTGCTGCGCGACCTGGCGACCGGCGCGACCGCGCTCTGCGACCCTGGCGAGGGGCCGGCGGTGATCGCGGCGCTGGAGAAGCTGGGTGTCACGAAGCTCGACAAGATCCTGATCACGCACCACCACGGCGACCATATCGGTGGCATTCCGGCGGTGCAGGCGCGCTTCGGCGGCGCCCTCGTCGGCGCGGCGGCGGACCAGCACCGGCTGCCGAAGCTGGACGAGGTGGTGCGCCCCGGCGGCACGACGACGCTCGGCGCCAGCACCGCGACGGTGATCGACACGCCGGGCCATACGCGCGGGCACATCGCCTACCACTTCGCCGACGGCGCGGTGCTGCTGTGCGGCGATACGCTGTTCAGCGTCGGCTGCGGGCGGCTGATCGAGGGCAATGCGGAGGAGATGTTCCGCTCCCTCGCGGCCCTCTCCGCGCTGCCGGACGACACGCTGGTCTGCTGCGGCCACGAATACACCGAGAGCAACATCCGCTTCGCCCGCACCGTGGAGCCGGACAACACCGCGCTGACCGCGCGGGAGGCGGAGGCGAAGGCGCAGCGTGCGGCGGGCCAGTTCACCGTGCCGACGACGCTCGGGCAGGAGAAGGCGACGAACCCCTTCATCCGCGCCAAGGATGCGGCGGCGCTGGCCGCCGTGCGCAGCGCCAAGGACAGCTTCCGGTGACCGCAGGGGGCCGCTCGCGATCTCGCGTTCACCGCGGGCCGCTGCGGCACCCTTCGCGCAGCCCGCACCTGCGGCTAGGATCGCCGGACGCAGACAGCCGGGACAAGCCATGCGGAGCCGTGACGACGACAAGCCCGAGGTCCGGATTTCCGTCCGGGCGATCGATCCTGTGCAGGCGGAGGGTGACGGCGGCGCCACCACCTTCAGCTTCGTCGTCACCCGCAAGGGAGCGCTGCGCGAGACCAGCGTGGACTGGGCCGTCAACGGCAGCGGGCTCAACCCTGCCGAGGCGTCGGATTTCGTCGGCGCCACCTTCCCCGCCGGCACCCTGACCTTCGCCGCCGGCGAGCGACGCAAGACCGTCACCGTCGAGGTTGCCGGTGACCTGAAGGCGGAGGGCACCGAGACCTTCGTCTTCCGCGTCGACCCCGACAAGCCGAAGCTGCATGCACGCCAGGACAGCGCCGAGGCCACGATCATCGAGGATGACATCCCGGTCTTCACCACCCTCGCGGTGGGCGAGGAGGGCGAGGTCACCACCATGATGGTGGGCGAGGAAGGCGACCCCGACCCCATCGCAACGACCCTCGCCATCGGCGAGGAGTCGGAGGTGACCACGCAAGCCGTTGGCGAGGAAGGCGAGCCCGACCCGATCTACACCACCCTCGCGGTGGGAGAGGAAGGCGGCGCGACCACCGAGGCCGTCGGCGAGGAGGGCGAGCCGCCCGTCATCGACTCCTCGAGCGATCCCTTCGGCGCCTGACGGCGCATCGCATCGCCGCATGCTGCTGATTGCCGGTGGCGGCGCCGATCCCAACATCGCGCTGCTCGCGCGCCGCGCCGCGCTGCGCGGCGTCGCACACCGGGCGCTCATCGTTCCGAGCGATGGCGAACCGCCGCGCCTCGCCTGGCGGCTGGACGGTGACACGCTGACCCTGGACGGCGTCCCGACCGCGCCGACAGCGCTGTTCCTCCGCCACGACGTCTTCGCCCACCTCGCCGACGGGCGTGCGGAGACCGCGCTGACGGCAAGCCGTTGGTACCAGACGCTGCTCTCCTGGGGCCTCGCCCATCCCGCGGTGGCGATGCCCAACCGCGGCCATGGCGCGCGGCAGACGCTGAAGCCGCTGGTGCTGATGGAAGCGATGCGGGCCGGGCTTGCGGTCCCGGAGACGCTGGTCACCAACGATCCGGCGTCGGGCGACGCGGACTGGATCACCAAGCCGGTGAATGGCGGCGCGCTTACCCGTCCTCTCGGGGAAGCGCGCGCCGATCCCGCCTGGGTCGCGGCGGCGGAGGCCGCGCCCACCCTGCTGCAGCCGCGCCTCGTGCCGCCGGAGCTGCGCATCTACCGCATCGGGCGGTGCTGGCTCGGCTTCTCGATCCGCTCCGCCGTGCTGGACTACCGGGCCGAGGCGGCACCGCGCCTCGCGCTGGCCGCCGCGCCGCCAGCGCTGACCGGGCCGCTCGGACGGCTGATGGACCGGCTCGGCCTCGATTTCGGCGCGGCCGACTTCAAGACCTGCGCCGCGACGGGGCGGTGGCTGTTCCTGGAGGTGAACTCGGCGCCCATGTTCGTCGCCTTCGACCGCGTCTCCGGCACTGCGGTGACGGACGCCATCCTGGACTGGCTCGCGCCACGCGCCTCGTGAACCGGCGTCGTGATGTTCCCGCCGGCGCGCTTGTGATCCCCGCGCCGGCGCGCGAAGCTGCCGGCGGAAACGTCACGGGCCACGGATGCCAGAGCATCGATTGATTCCCACCGCGACAGGGCAGGTCGCGCTGTTCGTCGAGGGCCAGGGGCCACGCATCCTGCTGCTGCCCTCGCTCGGCCGTGGCGCCGAGGATTTCGACGCCATCGCGCCGCGCATCGCGGCGGCGGGCTTTCGCGTGCTTCGGCCGGAGCCGCGCGGCATCGGCGCCAGCACGGGCCCCTCCGAGGCGATTACCCTCATCGACCTCGCCGCCGATGCCGTTGCCGCGCTGGCCGCCGATTGCGCGCCCGGCGAACCCCGCGCGGTGCTCGTCGCGGGCCATGCCTTCGGCAATTGGGTCGCCCGCGTGCTGGCGCAGCATTTCCCCGGCATGGTCCAGGGCGTGGCGCTGCTCGCGGCCTCTGTCGGGCCGGAGATTGCGCCGGAGATGCGCGCCTCCATCACCGCCAGCGCCGATACCTCCCTGCCCGATGACGAGCGGCTGAAGCATCTGCAGCGCGCCTATTTCGCGCCCGGGCACGATGCCTCGGTCTGGCTGACGGGTTGGCACACGCTGGTGGCCAGGCTGCAGCGCGCCGCAACCAATGCCATGACCGACAACGCCTGGAAGCGCGTCGGCGACCGCGTGCCGCTGCTCTACGTGGCGGCGGAGGCGGACGTGATCTCGCCACCACCGACCCCGGCGCAACTGCGCGACTGGGTCGGCGCGAAATCCGAGCTCGCGCATGTCGCCGATGCCGGCCATGCCCTGCTGCCCGAACAGCCCGAGGCCACGGCCGACGCCGTCATCGCCTTCGCGCGCCGTCTGCTCGCCACGACCTAAGGGGAGGTTCCGATGTCCGATGTCTCCTGGCCCACGGGGGTCGAGCCGGTGGTGCCCATCCCGGGCTACCCGAACACCTGGACGCATACGCCGCAGCGCCCCGCCATCGCCCGCGCGCCGGGGCGGACGGAACTCGCAGCGCCGCCCGGCATCGCGCGCAAGCTCGGCGTCGGCACGGTCAACCTGGCGGAGCGCGTGCCCGGCAAGCCCGCCATCGGCCAGTTGATCGAGATCTCCGGCCGCATCCTGGACGAGGACGGCCGCCCCATCGCCGGCGCGGTGGTGGAGCTCTGGCAGGCCAATGCCGCCGGCCGCTACGCCCACCCGATCGACCAGGCGCTCGCGCCGCTCGACCCGAATTTCGAAGGGCATGGCCGGATTCTGACCGATGCCGATGGCCGCTACGCCTTCTTCACCGTGAAGCCCGGCGCCTATGCGGTGCCGGTTCAGGAGACCTGGTGGCGCCCGCCGCACCTGCATTTCTCGGTCTTCGGCCCGTCCTGCCTCTCGCGCCTGGTGACGCAGATGTATTTCCCCGGCGATCCGCTGAACGCGCTGGACCGCATCCTCTGCTCCATCCCGGACGCGGCGGCGCAGCAGCGCATGATCGCGCGCATGGCGCCGCCGGCGGCGGTCGGCGACCGCTACCTCGGCTTCTCGCACGACATCGTGCTGCGCGGCCGCAACGCGACGCCGGAGGGCTGAGGCATGTTCCCCACCTCCCAGCAGACCATCGGCCCCTTCTTCCCGCGCGGCTTCATCGCCGATGCCGACAACGACCTGACCCGCGTGACGGCGAAGGCGAAGCCGACGAAGCGCGGCGAGACCATCCTGCTGCGCGGCACCGTCACGCAGCAGGGCGGCAAGCCCTGCGTCAACGCCATCCTGGAATGCTGGCAGGCCGATGCGGCGGGGCGCTTCGCCGCGGTGGACGCGGAGGCCGATCCCGACTTCATCGGCTGGGGCCGCACCTTCACCGACGTGACCGGCGCCTACGAATTCCGCACCGTCCTGCCCGGCGGCTTCACCGACGGCACCGGTACGCGCGCACCGCATGCGAACCTGACCGTGCTCGGCTCAGGCCTGATGCGGCGCGTGCTGACCACGGTGTTCTTCGCCGATGCCGCGGGCGACCCCGTGCTTGGCAGCGTGCCCGCCGGCCTTCGCCCCCTGCTGCTCGCGCGGGAGGACGGGAAGGACGGCAAGCTCCGCGTCTTCCGCTTCGACATCCGCCTGCGTGGGGAGGGCGAGACGCCCTTCTTCGACCTGTAGTGAGAGACACCCTCGCATGAAGATCACCTGGTCCTCGCGCTCCCCCTATGTGCGCAAGGTGATGGTCGCGGCGCATGAGCTCGGCCTTTTCGAGCGGCTCGAGACGGTGCCGACGCTCGCCGCCATGGCCGGCGTGCAGGCGGCGGCGATGGCGTCGAACCCGCTCGGCAAGATCCCCTCGCTGACCCTGCCGGATGGGGAGGTGATCTACGACAGCCTCGCCATCATCGAGGCGCTGGACGAGATGGCGGGGGGCGGTCGGATGTTTCCGGCCGATGGCCGCGCGCGGCGAGACGCGCTGCGCTGGCACGTGCTGGCGGACGGGCTGCTCGACATCCTGCTGATCTGGCGCAGCTTGCGCGACCTGCCGGCGGAGAAGCAGCCGCCGGGCTGGCTCGACGGCTTCCGCGCCAAGGTGCCGGCGGTGCTGGCGCGGCTGGAGCAGGACGTGCCCGCGCTCGACGCCGCGCCACTCTACGGCGTCGGGCATGTCACGGTCGGCGTCGCGCTCGCCTACGCCGATTTCCGCTTCCCGGAGATCCCCTGGCGCGAGGGGCGGCCGGCGCTGACGGCCTGGCACGCGGCCTTCTCCGAACGGCCTTCGGCCAAAGCCACCGTGTTTTTCGACCCGCGGTGATGGCACCGCGCATCCCCCTGCCCGGCCGCGAGGAGCTGGACGCGGCGCAGCGCGCGGTCTGGGACAAAGTCGTCTCCGGCCCGCGCGGCCAGGTCATCGGCCCGCTACGCGCGGCGATCCACAACGCCGAGCTCGCCGCACGCTGGTCCGCGCTGGGGGAAGCACTGCGCTTCAACACCTCCCTGCCGAAGCGCCTCTCCGAACTCGCCATCTGCGTCACGGGCCGGCGCTGGAGCAGCCAGGTGGAGTGGTGGGTGCATGCCCGCGTCGCCGCGGAGGCGGGTATCGATCCCGCCGCGCTGACCGCCATCCGCGACGGCACTCCGCCCCGCTTCGCGGCCGAGGACGAGGCGCTGGTCTACGACTTCGCCCACGCCCTGCAGCAGCACGGGCAGGTGCCGGACGCGACCTATGCCGCGGCGCGCAAGGCTTTCGGCGTCAAGGGCGTGGTCGAGCTGACGGCGCTGGTCGGCTACTACACCATGGTTTCGATGACGCTGAACGCGCACGGCATCCCGCTGCCGGACGGCGAGGCCGAGCCACTGACGGCGCCGGAGAGTGGGCTCTTCGATCTGCCGCCGCGTCAGGCCTGATTCCGCGCGGTCGCGGCCAGCAGCCCGCCGCCCACCACCAGCGCCGCCGCGGCCAGCGCCTGCCAGCTCAGCGCGCCGAGACCAAAGAGCGCGAGCAGCAGCGTGCTCGCCACCGGCGTCGCATAGCCCAGCGTCCCTAGCAGCCTGGGATCGCCGCGCTTCATCCCGGCATCCCACAGGAAGAAGGCCGCGCCCATCGGGCCGAGGCCGAGCAGCGCCACCGCCAGCCACTGCACCGGGGTGAGCGCGCCCGCCGCGGGTTCGAACAGGACGTGCGCCGCCAGCGACAGCGCGGCGGAGGCGAGGCAGAAGCCCGCCACTGCCCCGGTCGGCACGCCGGCGAAGCGCGGCGTCCCGGCCAGCACCGAATAGACCGCCCAGATCACCGCCGAGGCGATGGCGCAGGCGAAGCCCGCTGCGGCGGAGGCCTGAAAGCTCGCCCCGGCGCCTGCGATCAGCAGCGCCGCGCCGGCCGCGCCCAAGGCGACGCCCGCCAGCCTGCGTGGTCCGAGCGGCAGGCCCAGCACCGGCGCGGAGAGCAGCACGATCAGCAGCGGCCAGGTGTAGTTCAGCAGGTTCGCCTCGACCGGCGGGGCCAGGGCCAGCGCGGCGAAGTAGAAGGCGTGGAAGCCGAAGAGCCCACCCACCCCATGCGCCCAGGCCAGCGGCGGCTGCAACAGCGCGCGCCCGACGCCGCCGCGCAGCGTCACGATCGCCAGCGCCAGGAGCCCGCCGAGCCCGAAGGCGAGCCCGGTGAGCAGCAGCGCCGGCATGGGCTGCGCGAGGCGCGACAGCGGCGCGAGGAAGGCCCAGAGCAGCAGCGCGCCCGTGCCGGCGAGAGTCGCCCTGATGGTCGGTGTCATCACGCCGCCCCATATACCGGCGGACCAGCGGGAGACAGGCCATGGGCTTCTGGGCGCGCATCCTCATCAACGCCTTCGCGCTCTGGGCGGCGACGCAACTCGTCCCGGGCATCCATGTGGCGGGATTCTTCACCCTGCTCTTCGCCGCGCTCATCCTCGGCATCGTCAATGCCATCGTGAAGCCGCCGGCCTTCATCCTGTCGCTGCCGCTGACCGTGCTGAGCTTCGGCCTGTTCCTGCTGGTGCTGAACGCGGCGATGCTGGGGCTGACCGCGCTGCTGATGCCGGGCCTCAGCATCGACGGCTTCGGCCCGGCGGTGCTGGGCGCGAGCGTGATCTCGATCGTCAGCTGGGCCGCGCGGAAGGCCTTCGCTCCGCCCGGAGCGGCCTAGAGCGTTTTCACGCTGACTGGGAATAGCCGGAGTTTCTGAAGTAGCTTTGGCACTGCGTGGACTGGAGTTGCGCGGCGATGGTGCCTAGGGCCTGCCAAAGTGCGTCGACGGTGC
>JAIYAI010000457.1 GCA_027489135.1 Acetobacteraceae bacterium | reverse complement strand
CGCGGTCTCGGCGACCACGCCGAGGTCGTGGGTGATCAGGATCACCGCCGTGCCCAGCCGCCGCTGCAGGTCCACCACCAGTTCCAGGATCTGCGCCTGGATCGTCACGTCGAGCGCCGTGGTGGGTTCGTCCGCGATCAGCACGCGCGGATTGCAGGACAGCGCCATGGCGATCATCGCGCGCTGGCGCATGCCGCCCGAAAGCTGGTGCGGGTATTCGCGCGCGCGGCGCTCTGGCTCCGGGATGCGCACCAGGCGCAGCATCTCGATGGCGCGCTCGCGCAGCGCCGCCCGGCCCTCCGCCGCCTGGTGCAGCAGCAGCGCCTCCTCGATCTGCGCGCCGATGGTCATCACCGGGTTCAGGCTCGTCATCGGCTCCTGGAAGATCATGCTGATCTCATTGCCACGGACCTTGCGCATCGCCTCCTCGTCGACGCGCAGCAGGTCCGTCCCGTGCAGCTTCACCGCGCCGCCGACGATCCGCCCCGGCGGGCTCGGCACCAGGCCGAGGATCGAGAGCGCGGTGATCGACTTGCCGCAGCCGCTCTCTCCCACGATCGCCAGCGTCTCGCCCTCCCGCAGCGAGAAGGAGACGTCGTCCACCGCGCGCACCACGCCGCGCCGGGTGAAGAACCAGGTGCGCAGCCCCTCCACCTCCAGCACCGTCGCGCCGGTCACCGGCGGCGTCGCCGGCAGCGTGATCGCCTCGCCCTGCATCAGCTTCGCTCCCGCGGGTCGAGGATGTCGCGCAGCGCGTCACCCATCAGGTTGGTCCCGAAGATGACCAGGCTGATGGCAAGCCCTGGGAAGATCACCAGCCAGGGCGCGGTGCGCACGTATTCCGCGGCGCTCTCCGACAGCATGCGGCCCCAGGAGGGGTACGGCTCGGGGATGCCGAGACCGAGGAAGGACAGCGACGCCTCCGTCAGGATCGCGGAGCCGAGCTGCGCCGTCGCCAGCACGATCACCGGGGCCAGGGTGTTCGGCAGCACGTGACGCAGCGCGATCTCCATCTCCCCCATGCCCTCGGCGCGGGCGGCCTCGACGAAGGGCATCTCC
The DNA here is from genome assembly GCA_027489135.1 of Acetobacteraceae bacterium. GTDB lineage: Bacteria > Pseudomonadota > Alphaproteobacteria > Acetobacterales > Acetobacteraceae > JAIEOP01. The sequence goes on along the minus strand of JAIYAI010000457.1, from coordinate 7,204 downwards.
CGGATCGAGAGCGTCGAGGAGCGGATCACCCGCGCCACGTTCGGGATGACGGGGATCGAGATGGCGATGATGGTGTTCACCAGCGACGGCCCCAGCGAGGCCGCCATCACCAGCGCGAGCACCAGCAGCGGCAGTGCCTGCAGCACGTCGTTCACCCGCTGCACGGCGAGATCGACCCAGCCCCCGAGATACCCAGAGACCAGCCCCACCAGCGCGCCGATCGTGCAGCCGATCAGCATCGAACTGAGCCCGACCATCAGGGAGATCCGCGCGCCGTAGACCAGCCGGCTCCAGAGATCGCGCCCCATGAAGTCGGCGCCCAGCAAGAAGGTGCCGCCCGGCTTCGCCAGCGAGGCGCTCGCGTTCGTGGACAGTGGGTCGTGCGTGGCGATCCACGGCGCAAAGATGGCCACCAGCACGAAGGCGCCGACGATCAGGAAGCCCAGCAGCCCGAGCGGGTGGCGCCGCGCCGCGTGCAGGATCGCGCCGCCGCGGCCGGTGACGTTGGCGCCGGCGCGGCGAAGCTCGGTCGCGGCATCGACGGGCTGCACCAGGGTGCGCATGGTGGCCATTTCCTGCGCTCCTCAGTCCGAATACCGGATGCGGGGGTCGAGCACCGCGTACAGCATGTCGACCAGGAAGTTCACGACCACCACCACCACCGCGATGAACATCACCAGGTTCTGCACGATCGGGTAGTCGCGCCACAGGATCGCCTCTACCAGGAAGCGCGCGACGCCGGGGATGTTGAACACGGTCTCCGTTACGATCAGCCCGCCGATCAGGAAGGCCGCCTCGATGCCGATGATGGTGACCACGGGGAGAACGGCGTTCCGCAGCGCGTGGCGGTAGTTCACGGCACCCTCGGTCGCACCCTTGGCCCGGGCGGTGCGGATGAAGTCCTGCCGCATGATCTCCAGCATAGAGGATCGGGTCATGCGCATGATCAGCGCGGAGGACCGGAACCCGACGGCCGCCGCCGGCAGCGCATACATCAGCACCGCGTCACCCCAGGTCGCCGGGTTCTCGCTGTAGATCGGGATGAAGCCGAACCAGTGCACGAAGCCCATCAGGATCAGCAGGCCGAGCCAGAAGGAGGGCAGCGACAGCCCGCTCAGGCTGAACAGGCGAAGCCCATAATCCAGCGCCGTGTTCTGCCGGACCGCGCTGATCACGCCGAGCGGGATGCCGATCACCACGGAGAACAGCAACGCGAGTCCCGCCAGCTTCGCCGTGACCGGGATGCGCGGCAGGATCTCCTCAGCCGCCGGACGTTCCGAGACGTAGGAGAAGCCGAGGTCGCCCTGCAGCAGCGATCCCATCCAGTGCAGGTATTGCGCGACGATGGGCTGGTCGAGGCCAAGTTCGGCCTCGATCCGCGCCCGCTCGGTCGGATCCACGAAGCCGGAAGCGTCGAACAGGATGTCGGCGACGTTGCCCGGCATCAGCCGCAGCAGCACGAAGATCAGCACGGACATGCCGAACAGCGTGAGCAGCATCAGCATGAAGCGGCGCGCGATATAGGCCGGCATGCGTTTCCCCCGAGACCGCGCGGCGGTTGCGGGCCCATCGAGGGAGCCCGGTCCGTTCTGTCCTGGACGCGGTCGTCTTGTGCTTTGACGCAAACCGTCCCGCGCGTGCCGGCAGGTGTCAAGGCGAGCAGGCCGGCGACCCGGGCCGGCGACGCTCGCGAGCGCGTCAGCCGGTGCGCCACGATGATGGACGCCGCCCCGCCCCTGCCCTAGGCATCCGCCGTGCCCTGGGAGCACCGCCAAGGGAGTTTTCAGTGAACGCCGTTGCCGATGAATCCGCCCGCCTGCTCGAGACCGCCGCCCGCGCCGCCAAGGCCGCCGCGGGCGACCTCGCGCGCGCGCCGCGACCGGCAAAGGACCGCGCCCTGACCGAGGCCGCCGCAGCGCTCCGCCGCGCCACGCCCGCCATCCTTGCCGCGAACGAGGCCGATGTCGCCGGCGCGCCCGGGCTGACCCCCGCCTTCAAGGACCGCCTGACCCTTACCCCGGGCCGGATCGAGGCGATGGCAAAGGGGCTGGAGGAGGTCGCCGCCCTGCCCGACCCCGTCGGCCATGTGCTGGCGGAGTGGACGCGGCCCAACGGCCTCGTGATCCGCCGCGTCGCCCAGCCACTGGGCGTCATCGGCATGATCTTCGAAAGCCGGCCCAACGTCACCGCCGACGCCGCGGCACTCTGCCTGAAGTCGGGCAATGCCGTGATCCTGCGCGGCGGATCGGAGAGCACGCGCTCCGCCGCCGCCATCCATGCCTGCCTCGCGGAAGGGCTCGAGGCCGCGGGCCTGCCGGCAGCCGCGGTCCAGGTCGCCCCCACCGCCGACCGCGCGTTCGTCGGCGCGATGCTGCGCGCCTCGGGCCTGATCGACCTGATCGTCCCGCGCGGCGGCAAGGGCCTCGTCACCCGCGTGCTGGAGGAGGCGCGGGTCCCCGTCCTCGCCCATGCCGAGGGGCTCTGCCACACCTATGTCCATGCCGCCGCCGACCCGGCCATGGCGCGCAGCATCCTGGCCAATGCCAAGATGCGCCGCACCGGCATCTGCGGCGCGACGGAGACTCTGCTGATCGACGCCGCCATCGCGCCTTCCCTGTTGCCGGCGCTGGTCGAAGACCTGCGCGCGCTGGGATGCGATTTTCGCGCCGATGATCGGGCGCAGGCGATCTGCCCGGATCTCGCCCCCGCAAGCGAGCCGGATTTCGGCACGGAATGGCTGGACGCCGTGCTCTCCGTCGCCGTGGTCGATGGCGTGGAGGCGGCACTGGCGCATATCCGCCGCTTCGGCAGCGAGCATACCGAGGCGATCGTCACCGAGGATCCGGCCGTTGCCCACGCCTTCCTCGACGGCCTCTCCTCCGCCGTCGGCATGTGGAACGCCTCCACCCAGTTCTGCGACGGCGGCGAATTCGGCTTCGGGGCCGAGATCGGCATCGCCACGGGGCGGCTGCATGCGCGCGGCCCAGTGGGCCTCGAGCAGCTCTGCACCTATCGCTACCAGGTGATCGGCACGGGACAGGTCCGGCCGGGTTGAGCGCGGCGCGACGGGCGGCATAGACTCCCGCCAACCACGGGGAAGGACCGTCCGCCATGCGCCTCCGCCATGCCCTGCCGCTTGCCCTCGCCGCACTGCTCTCGGCCGGCACGGCGCGCGCCGCTTGCCCCTCCGACGACACGATGCGCCAGGTTGCCGAGAACTGGCTGGCCAACCGCCAGACGCCGGCGCTGACGGGCATGGACTCGCTGGCCGACGGCTTCTGCGCACAGGACAAGCTGATCGCGCTGCTGACGCCGCACTGGGGCCGGGTCGTCGGCTACAAGGTCGGGCTGACGGCGCCGCCGGCGCAGCAGATGTTCGGCGTGAACCACCCCGTTCGCGGCTCCATCTTCGAGAGCACGATCCGCCTGCGCAGCGGCGCCGAGGTGCCGGCAACCTTCGGCGCCTTCCCCCAGGCCGAAGCCGACTTCCTGCTGCGCGTGAAGGATGACGGCATCAACGCCGCCGGCCGCGACCACGTGGCGATCCTGCGCCATCTCGACGTCGCCATCCCGTACCTGGAACTGCCGGACCTCGCCCTCTCGGGCCAGATGACCGCGCCCAACCTGCTGGCGATGAACGTCGCCGCGCGCCTCGGCGTGCTGGGGGAGCCGATCCCGGTGCAGGCGACGCAGGATTTCGCCGACCGCCTCGCCAACATGGTCGTCACCTTCAGCGACGACACGGGCAAGGAGATCGCCCGTGCGCCGGGCCGCGCCGTGCTCGGACACCCGCTGAACGTCGTCGCCTTCCTGGTCGAGGACCTCGCGAAGCAGGGCCGGCGGCTCCAGGCGGGGGACTATCTCTCCGTCGCCGGCTATTCGCCGCCGGTGCGGGCGGAGGCCGGGCGGAGCTATACCGTCCGTTACGAAGGGCTGACGGCGGCGCCGGTCTCGGTCAGCGTCCGGGTGCGGTGACGCTCGGCGCACCTGGACCGTGGGGGGATTCCCGCCGCACCCGCATCGGTCTGCTCGGCGGTAGCTTCAACCCCGCTCACGCTGGGCACCGGCATGTGGCGGAGCAGGCTCTGCGCGCCCTCGGCCTCCAACAGGTCTGGATGATGGTCTCGCCGGGCAATCCGCTGAAGCCGGCGCGCGGCATGGCGCCGTTCGAGAAGCGTCTGGCCTCGGCGCGCGCCTGGACAGATGGCGTGCGTGTCATCGCCACCGATATCGAGGCCAGGCTCGGCACGCGGTTCACCGTAGACACGCTGGCGGCGCTGCACCGGCGCTTTCCGAATACGCGCTTCGTGCTGCTGATCGGCGCCGACAACCTTATCCAGTTGCCGCGCTGGAAGCACTGGCGACGGATCGCGCGAGCCGTGCCGATCGCCGTGCTGCCGCGTCCGGGGCAGAGCCGCCGTGCCCTGGCGAGCCGCGGGGCGCAGGTGCTGGCCCGCCACCGGCGGCGCCCCGGCGCGCTGCTGGCAGATCGGTCGCGGACGGGCCATGCCGGCTGGGCCTGGGTCCCCGCGCTGGAACATCCGGCATCCGCCACCGCCATCCGCGCGGCCGGCGGCGTCCTGGTGTAAGAGGCCCCGCAGGACGCTGCAGCGCGATCGTCCGTGGTGGTATCACCCAGGACAAGAAGCGGCTGATGAACCAAGGTTATCGGCCAGGATCGGCGCTTTTTCGGTGCTGCTCCCGGCCTGGCGCAGACAGAGGAGATGGTCCCATCGCGCGCAACCCGAAGACCCCCGCCCGAGGCAAGTCGCCGTCCGGACCGGGCGCCGGCCGCAATGAGGCGGACCGCCCGGCCAGGCCGAAGCCAGACGCGAGGGCGGCCGCGGGCCCCACGAGCGCGCCCGGCAAGCGCGGCACTGTTACGAAGCTCGCAGCGACGCGCTCCCCCCGGGCGGCGACCGGACCGGCCGCGCCAGCGGCGAAACCGCCCCGGGCGTCCAGGCAAGCTGCGGCGCAAGCTGCCACCAGACCTGCCCGGGGCGCGGCAGCCAAGGCCGCGCCCAAACCGCGTGGCGTGGGGCCTGCGACCGAAAGACCAGAGCGCGCCTCGCGGCCCGTGACGGATCGGACGAAGCGCAGGGCGACCACGGCGACGGAGCTTCCTGCCCAGGTCGCAAAGCCCACCGAGGCCAAGCCAGCCCGAAGCCGCGGTGCGACCGCGGCCAAGCCAGCGCGAAGCCGCAGTGCGACCGCGGAGGGAGCGGTCCGCTCGGGCACGCGCGGTGCCGCACGGGCGGCCGCCCTGGCACCAACCCGTGCCGCGCGACCGGCCAAGACGCCCGACGGCCCGACCCGCCGCAAGCCGACAACCGGCACTGCGCCGATACGGGTGACGCGGCGGGCGCCGGCGCCCCACCCGCCGCAGCCCGACAGCCCGCCAACCCCGCGCAAACGGCAGATCGTTGCCGGACCGGATGCCGCCGCTGGCACCCGTCGGCGCAAGGCACCCGCGGCCACGCCGGAGCGCATCGATGAGTTGGTGGCCATCGTCCGCGCGAGCCTTGAGGACGACAAGGCCGAGGATGTGCGCGTGCTCGACGTAGCCGACCGCGCGTCCTTCACCGACCGCATGATCATCGCCACCGGCCTCGTGTCGCGGCAGGTCGACGCCATGGCGACCCATGTGGTGGAGGCGCTGGCCAAGGCGGGCCTCACGCTGCGGCGCGACCGCATCCAGTCCTCCGACGACTGGGTGCTGATCGACGCCGGCGACCTGGTCATCCACCTCTTCCGCCCGGAGGCCCGGGCCACCTACGCGCTCGAGCGCATGTGGGGACCGGAGAGCCCCACCGGCGAGACCCCAGCGGAGACCGGCGACGGCACGGTCTAGCCACCTCGTCGCGGTGGGGCGGCTACGCGGCAGCGGGCCGGAGGCTGCGCTCTTCGCCCAGCACAACGCGCGCCTCCGGCCGCCTTTGCAGGTGACGGAGATCGCCGAGGCCCGTGGCAGCCCCGCCGAGATCCGCAGGCGCGAAGGCGAGGCGATCCTGGCGGCCCTGCCCTCCGGGGCGCTCCTGATCGCCCTAGATCTCGGCGGGCCGGCGGAAGGCAGCGAGGCGCTCGCAGGCAGGCTGGCGCACTGGGAGGAGGCGGGCCGGCCGATCGCCTTCGTCATCGGCGGGGCGGAGGGGCTGGATGCCGCACTTCTGGCCCGAGCCGAACACCGGCTATCGCTCGGGCCCATGACGTGGCCGCATTTCCTGGTCCGCGGCCTGCTGGCGGAGCAGCTCTACCGGGCACAATGCATCCGCAGCGGCCACCCGTATCACCGGGCCTGGCGGCCAGGGCGCTGACCCTGGCTACTGCGGCTGCAATCCTCGGTCCGAGAGCGTCAGGCCCGAGATGGCGCAGAGATCCCCGTTGTGCATCTCGGCCGCGCGGCCGTTCACCCAGACCAGGCGCACGGCACGCGCCGCAGCCGGCAACCGAATCGCGCGGCTCTCGCCTGGCGCCAGGACCCCGCCGGCCAGCAGGTCCGCGCCCCAGCCTGCGGTGCTGCCATTGCCCCCGTAGGCCTGCTCGATGGCGAGGCCCGAGGCATTGCGCAGCGTGACCGACCTCGCCCCGCATCCACCGGGCGTGGGGGCCTCGCATCCGACCAGCAGCAGGGATGCGAACACCCCGGCCAGCAGGGAGCGGCCGTAGCCGCCGAATGCCCGCAGGCGGACAGGGCGGGGTCGGGGTGAGCGTTCCGTCTCGATCATCCTGGGTCCCGATTCACGTTTGCAGGCGTCCTGGTCGATCGACCGGTCGTCGCGTGGGTCAAGGCTTGTAATTTCGCGTGATCGCGGCAGGTTCCCGACACAAGAGGCGCCGATTGGGGCACGGGATGCGTGGCGGTTTTGCATGATCGAGGCCTGGAGCGATCACGGGCGACGTCTGGTGTTCGTCGCGCTGACGGGCGACGTCTCCGGACCGGACTATGTGACCTGGCTGGTCGAACTGCTGTCTGCCGAGCCGGCGCTGCGTGGCTACGACTTCATCTATGACCTGCAGGGCTATGTTGGACGGATCAGCCATGACGACATCGCCGGCCTCGCGCCTCGCTATGCGGCGATTGTCGGCGATCTCGACCGAGGCGCGGTTACCGTGCTGGTGACCCAGGACGAGGGCTTCCGCTTCTGGGCCGAACTCTTCCGGATCCAGTTCCCGAACCGGGCCTGGCATGTCGTACCGTCCCTCG
>JAIYAI010000383.1 GCA_027489135.1 Acetobacteraceae bacterium | reverse complement strand
CGCGTCGGCGGTCGCCATGCGACCCCAGCCAGGCGCACCCGTCAGGTTCCGATAGTCGGGTTGAAGGGCCATTGGTTTCTCGAACCTCCTCAGAGGGGGGGTATCCCCGCGGGACAGCAATATGGAGAGTTCGTAATCCCGGTTCAACCGGGTTTAGCGACCTCGCCGCATTAAGGACTCAGCCGGGGACGGCTTTCAGCCACCGACACATGGGTATGTGGCCGAAACCTTACAGGTGCCAGCCCGCGGCGCGGGTCCGGCCAGCCTGGTGACAAATTGTCACGCCGGGCCGGGCAGGCAAGCCACACGACATCGCGCCGGGCCGGGCAGGCAAGCAAACGACATCGCGCAGAGGCGTGCGGACAAGTCGGGCGGACAGGCTAGGCCCTGGGGGCCCCTCGCCTGCCGTCCCGCCCCGTTCAGCGCACCGTCAGGCCCGGCGACTGCTGGGTGATGGTCGCGGCCTCACGGCGGAGCGGATTGAAGGTGCTGGGCGTGGTGCCGGCAACCGGCGGGCCGGAGTTGGCGGTGACCTCGCCGCAGCCGGTCGCGGTGCCGATGACGAGGAGCCCGACAAGGGCAAGGCGGACGATCATGCTGGCCTCCAGAAGCCGGGTGAGCAGACAGCGGGGGGCGAGCGGCGGCCGGTTGCCCGGGCGCCGCCCGCGAGTCGGGGTCAGGTCGCCGGCAGGACCGCGACGGCGACGCCTTCCGCGAAGGTCACGTTCACCAGGTCGCCCGGCTTGAGCTGCTTGGCGAAGGCCACGATCTGCGGATTGCGCGGGGTGACGGTGCGGGTCACGCCGTTCGGGCGCACGAAGGTGGTCTTGCCGGTCGCGGCGTCGACGCTGACGATCCGCACCGTCTCCGTGATGCCGGCGCCCAGGGCGCCCTGCGGGCGAGTGCCGGCCGGGCCGCGCGCGGCCTCGACCACGCCGGTCGGCGCGGTGCCGGCCTGGCTGCCGGCCGGGGCCATGGACAGCGCGATCGCGTCCGCGAAGCGGATGCGCACGCGGTCATTGACCCGGATCCTGTCGAAATTGCGCACCTGCGGGCCGGCCTTGATGGTGATGACCGTGTCCTGCGGCGTGTTCAACGCGATCTGGCGGGTGCGGCGGTTGACGGAGCGGACGGAGTAGACCGCCTCCGAGGTGTCGGCGACGACGACGGGCGCGGGGGCCGGGGCGGCGACGGGCGGCGGCGGCGCGGGCTGCGCGCAGGCGGCGGCGAGCGCGGCGAGGCCGAGCACGGCAAAGGCTTTGATCTTCATGGACCGGGTTCCCAATGTTCCGAGCGGCCAACGCGGCGCGCGGCCGGCATCATGGCGCCCGCGCGTGAATGAGAGAAGCACCGGGACCGCGGATTCGCGGGTTCGTTGCCGGTTTGCTTGATCGCTTCGCGGCGGTCGCGGTGCGCCTGGCGCCGGCGTCGTCCCTGATCAGGCGCCGCTCCAGGGATCCCCCTAGCCCCGCGGATCGATCGGCGTCGGCATCGGGCAGGCGGCTTCGATCACCTCCGCCGCGTCCAGGCAGAGGTCCTCGCGCCAGCGCGGCGCGATGATCTGCACGCCCATCGGCAGGCCGCCGTCGAGGCCCGTCGGCACGCTCACGCTCGGCAGGCCCAGCAGCGGCGTCGCCAGCAGCGTCTGCTGCGCGCGATAGACCGAATCGAAGCCCTGCTGCCCCGCGACGTCGAGCCCCTGCGGGAAGGGCGGCTCCCCCGACACCGGGCAGAGCACGAGCGGGTGGCGCTGCAGGAACACCGCCCAGGCGCGCTGGTGCGTCGTGCGCCGCGCCAGGGTGCGCGACCAGCCGGCCTGATCGAGATCCGGCGTGTGCGCCATCATGAAGCGGTAGGTCGCCTGCGCGCCCTCGTCGGCAAGCTGCGCGAAGGCGTCGCCCATGAAGAGCCGCGCCTCGCCATGGCTCAGCGCATCCCAGTCGTGCGCCGCCTCGGCGAAGCCGGGCGGGTCGATCTCCTCCACCGCATAGCCCGCCGCCGCCAGGATCTCGCCCGCGCGGCGCACCGCGGCGGCGACCGCGGGATGCACGCCGGTGCCGGCGGGATCGACCGAGAGCGCGACGCGGATCGGCCGCGGCATCGGCGCGCCCTGCAGCGGCGCCGGCATCCACCACGGGTCGCGCGCATCGCCCTCCGCCATCGCCGACAGCGCCAGGCGCAGATCGGCGACGCGGCGGGCCAGGGGGCCCTGGGTCGACATCATCTGCGCCGAGATCGGGCGCTCGGCGCTCATCGTCGGGTTGAAGGCGGGGACGCGCCCGAAGCTCGGCCGGATGCCGGAAATCCCGCATGCATAGGCCGGGTAGCGCACCGACCCACCGAGGTCGTTGCCGTGCCCGATCGGCCCGATCCCCGCCGCCACCGCCGCCGAGGCGCCGCCCGAGGACCCGCCCGGCGTGTGCCCCGCGCTCCACGGGTTCAGCGTGCGGCCATGCAGCGCGTTCTCGGTGAACCAGCGCATCGAGAGCGCGGGCGTGTTGGTGCGGCCCAGGATGATCGCGCCGGCGCGGCGGAGATTGGCGACGACCGCGCTGTCCTCCGGCGCCACCAGGTCCTTCAGCGGCACGCAGCCATTGCTGGTGGGCTGGCCCTCCTGGTCGACGTTGATCTTGGTGGTGACGGGCACGCCGTGCAGCGGCCCGAGCGCCGCGCCACGCGCGCGCTGCGCATCCGCCTCCGCCGCGGCGGCGGTCGCCTCCTCCGCCAGCACGGTGACGACGGCGTTGATCCGCGGGTTCACCGCGGCGCAGCGGTCGAGCACGGAGCGTGTCGCCTCCGCCGCCGAAATCGCGCCGAGCCGGATGCCACGCGCGAGATCGACGCCGTCCCAGCGCCAGAGCTCGGAGGTGGTGGGCAGCGCGCTCATGCGCGGTCGCCCAGGGCCGCTTCCACCGCCGCGGCGACGGCGAAGAGGTGGCTGTCCGCCATCGCCTCGCCGGTCAGCATCAGCCCGACCGGCGCCTCGCCGGGGCGGTGGATGGGCAGGCTGATCGAGCAGCGGTCGAGGAAATTGCCGACCGCCGTGTTGCGCAGCAGCAGCATGTTGATGCGGTTGTATTCGGCCTCGGCCTCCACCGCGGCGATGGCGGGCGGCACCAGCGGGCAGGTCGGGCCGATGATGGCGTCGAAGCCGGCGGTGCGCGCCGCGACGGCGGCGATGATGCGGGCGCGGGCATTGACCAGTTCCACGTAGTCGGCGGCCGACATGCGTTCGCCGCGGCGGATGCGCGCCAGGATGCGCGGGTCGTAGCTGTTGCCGGCGCGGGCGATCAGGTCGCGATGCCATTCCCAGGCCTCGCTGGCCGCGAAGCCGCCCTTGGCGTTCACCTGCGGGATCTCCGCGAGCTCGGGCAGGTCGAACAGCGTGATCTGTGCGCCGGCCGCGGAGAGGCGCGCGAGAGCCCGCTCGAAGGCCTCGGCGACGGCGGGTTCCATGTCCTCGGTCAGCACGGTGCCGCGCGGCAGGCCGAAGCGAAGCCCCGCCACGTCGCGGTGCGGCGGCGCAGTCGGCATCTCCTCGCCGGCGATCGCGGCATCGAGCACGGCGCAGCAGGCGACGCTGCGCGCGATGGGGCCGACCGAATCGAGCGAGGGCGCCAGCGGCAGCACGCCGGCGATGGGGACGCGCCGCGCGGTGGGCTTGTAGCCGACGACGCCGCAGAGCGCGGCCGGGATGCGGCAGGACCCGCCGGTGTCCGTCCCCAGCCCGCCGAAGCCCATGTGGTCCGCCGCGGCGACGGCGGCGCCCGAGGAGGAGCCGCCCGGCAGCCGTCCCGTGGCGCGGTCCCAGGGGCTCTTCGGCGTGCCGTAATGCGGGTTCACGCCGAGGCCGGAGAAGGCGAACTCCACCATGTTGGTCCGACCGATGACGACGAAGCCGAGGCGTTGCAGCCGCCGCACCACCGGCGCGTCGGCCATGGCCGAAGCCACCCCCTTCAGCGCGACGGAGCCGGCATGGTTCGGATGCCCGTGCTCGTCGAAGAGGTCCTTCACCGTGATCGGGATGCCGGCGAAGGGGCTCGGCGCGCGCCCGACATGGCGCAGCGCGTCCATGGCGGCGGCCTGGCGGCGCGCCGCGTCGGCGTGCACGGCGGTGAAGGTGCGGGCGCCCTCGCCGGACGGGTCGGCGATGCGGTCGAGCGCGGCCTCGACCAGCGAGGCGGAGGAGATACGGCCGTGCTCCAGCGCGGCCACGGCATCGGCGATGTGCTGCATGCGCCGATGCTGGACGGGGCGCGGGGGAAGGGCAAGCGCGCCCGAGCGGAACCGTCGCTTCTTGCGGGATATGTCGCATCCATGGATACAATATGGATCGAGCGAAGGGCGCGCCTCGGAGGCGGCCAGCAGCAAGGACCCGCAGCATGGCGAATTTCACCGCGACCGCCGGGGCCGACAGCCTGATCGGCAACGATACCGAGGCGGATGTCTTCCGCGTCACCCCGCTGACGCTCCAGCCCTCCGACACCATCAGCGGCGGCGCGGGTGCCTTCCAGGACACGCTGCGCTTCACGGCCGCTGGGGCGGTCGCCGCTGCCGCCCTGGCCGGCGTCTCCGGCATCGAACGCATCGACCTGTACGACGGCGGGACCAGCATCGTCCTATCCGCCGCCCTGGTGCTCTCGGCGGGTGGACCGTTGTCGGTGAATGGCGGAGCCGCGACCGACCTGATCGATGGGAGCCTGTTGCTCGACCCGGCGCTACGGCTCGTGGTCGCGACGGGCAGCGGCGGCGCGGATACCGTCATCGGCGGCGCCGGCGCCGACAGCGTGACGCTGCAGGGCACCAGCACGGGGCGCAGCGTGACGCTGGGCGGCGGCGACGACACGGTCAGCGCCGCCATCGCGGCCATGGGTGCGGCGGATGTCGTGCAGGGCGGGGTGGGGCGCGACCGGCTGGCCCTGGCCAGCGCCGGTGCCTGGCAGGCGGCTGCGCTGGCAGGCCTTGGCTCGATCGAGGAGATCGCCTTCCCCAACATCGCCGGGACCACGCTGCAGGTCTCCGACGCCATGGCGAACCAGGCCGATGGCGATGTGCTGACCATCATCGGCAATGGCCAGGACCAGACCGTCGATGCCAGCGGCGTGCTCTCGCCGCGCGCCATCAGCTTCCTCGCCGGCGGCGGGACGGACAGCGTGCTGGGCGGCGCCGGCGCCGACACGGTGGAGAGCAGCGGGACCCTACTCGGGACGCTCGGCGCGGGGCAGGACATGCTGCGGCTGCTCAGTGCCGCGACGGCGGCGAACAGCACGATCTCCGGCGGCGCCGGCAACGATACGATCCTGATGACGAAAAAGGGCGACTGGGTGCTGGGCGCCGGCCTGACCGGCTTCGAGACGGTGGAACTCCTCGCCGCCCGCATCCGCCTGACGCTGAACGCGACCGAGGGGCTGGAGGTGCTGGGCTCCGCCGGCGCGGACACGGTCGTGCTCGGCGGCGCGCGCCAGGCCTTCTACGGCTTCGAGGGCGACGACACCGTGACGCTGACCGCTGCCATGCTGCCCGGTGTCACGCTGCACGGCGGCACGCAGATCGGGCGCGACACCATCATCATCACTGGCGGCGGCACGATGGACCTGCGCCGTGCCTTCATCACCGGCTTCGAGCGGCTGGAGGTGGAAACGGGCGGCGTGGCGAGTTCGCTCTTCCTGGCGAACCAGCCGATGGACGTGCTGCTGCGCGGCGCGG
>JAIYAI010000532.1 GCA_027489135.1 Acetobacteraceae bacterium | reverse complement strand
CCGCGCGGTCGGCGCGCTGGCGGTGATCGGGCCGGTCGCCTGGGGGCGCATGCGGGCGCAGGGGTGGCGCCTGCCGCAGCCGGGGCTGCAGGCGCTGCGCGTGGTGCTCGGCGCGCTGGAATGCGCCTGCTTCTACTGGGCCGTCGGGCACCTGCCGCTGGCCGATGTCATGACCTACTGGATGGCGGCGCCGATCTTTGTCGTGGCGCTCTCCGCCCTGCTGCTGCGGGAGCGGGTGGATGCCAAGCGCTGGCTCTGCGTGCTGGCCGGCTTCGGCGGCGTGGCGCTGGCGCTCGGCGGCGACATGGGCGCGGCGGGCTGGCCGGCCCTGGTCGCCCTGACCGGCAGCCTGCTCTACGCGCTCTTCCTGGTGACGACGCGGCAGTTGCGGGAGACGCCGGACGTGGTGCTGGCGGCGCTGCAGATGGTGGGCGGGCTTGCCGTGGGCGCGGCGCTGCTGCCGGCGCAGGGCTGGACGACGCCGGGGCTGCTCGACCTCGGGCTGATGCTGCTGCTGGGGCTGGTGGCGACGCTTGGCCACATGGGCGTCACGCGCGCCCTCAAGCTGGCGCCGGCGAGCGTGGTGGTGCCCTACCAGTACAGCTTCATCCTCTGGGCCGGGCTGTTCGGCTGGCTCTTCTTCGGCGAGGTGCCGGGCTGGCAGATCTATGCCGGCGCCGCGGTGGTGGTGGCTGCCGGCATCTGGCTGTTCCGGCTGGAAGCGCGGCAGGCGGTGGTCGAGGGGCCGGCGTGATCCGCTCCCTCCTCGCCCTGCTGCTGCTGGCCGCGCCTGCGGCAGCGCAGGAGGTCGACCCGCGGACCCTGGCGGGACAGCCCGTGCTGGCGCTGGCCAGCCACCCTGCGGTGACGCTGACCCTGCGGCAGTCCTCCGGCGGGCGGCAGAGCGTGGTGGCGCGCCTCGCCCGCGCGCCCGGGCCGCCGCTGCGGGTGACGCCGGACGGGCGCTACCTCTACGGCTGGGGCTGCGGCGCGGCGGGCTGCGGGGTGGACGGCTTCTTCCTCGGACTCGACCTGACGCATGAGCAGATCTTCGTCGTGCTGGTCTCGGATGGCGTGCCGCTGCTCTGGGTGCCGCCGCGCGCCTCGCCCTGGCCGGCGGCGCTGGAAGCGCCGTTGCGGGAATTCAGCGCCGAGATGCCGGGCCGGATGAACTTCGCGCGGCCCTGAGGGGGTGGCGCTGCCCTGCGCCGTCGGTGATCCTGGGCGGGACACCGGGGGAAGCGGCATGCAGGCGGACTACGTGATCATCGGCGCAGGCTCGGCCGGCTGCGTGCTGGCGAACCGGCTGACCGAGGACCCCGCCACGCGCGTGCTGCTGATCGAGGCCGGGGGGCGCGACTGGCACCCCTTCATCCACATCCCCGCCGGCTACCTGAAGCTGCTCAACCACCCGACGCTGACCTGGGGCTTCAAGGCGGACAAGGACAGCGGGTTGAACGGGCGGGAGATCCCCTACCCCCGCGGCAAGGTCCTCGGCGGGTCGAGCTCGATCAACGGGCTGATCTACATCCGCTCCCAGCCCGAGGACTACGACCACTGGGCGCAACTCGGGAACCGCGGCTGGTCCAGCGAGGACGTCGCCCCCTATTTCCGCAAGTCCGAGCGCTGGGATGGCGGCGCCGACGCCGTGCATTCCACCGACGGCCCGCTGCACACCAGCCTGACGCGGGACCAGCCGGCGCTCTGCCAGGCCGCGATCGACGCGGGCGTGGAGCTGGGCTGGGCGTACCGGCCCGATCTGAACGACCTGCCCCATGGGCTCGGCGACCATGTCGGCTGGATCCAGCAGACCCGGGGCGGGCGGTTCCGCGCCTCGGCGGCGCGGACCTACCTGCGGCCGGCGATGAAGCGGCCCAACCTGACGGTGGTGACCGACGCCATGGTGCGGCGGATCCTGCTGGACGGGCGCCGGGCGACTGGGGTGGAGTTCAGCCGCGGCGGCGTGGTGGAGCGCGCCGAGGCGCGGGTGGAGGTGATCCTCTCGGCCGGTGCGATCGGGTCGCCGCATATCCTGCAGCTCTCTGGTGTGGGCGACCCGGCGCACCTGGGCGGCGTCGGCGTGGAGACGCGGCACGCGCTGCCTGGCGTGGGGCGGAATTTCCAGGACCATTTCCTGGTGCGGCTGCAGGCGCTGGTGCGCGACATCCCGACTTTGAACGAACGCTCCCGCGGCATCCGCTTCGTCGGCGAGGTGATGAAGTACCTGACCCAGGGGACGGGGATGCTGACCTATGCGGCGTCGCTGGTCGCGGCCTCGGTGAAGGTGCTGCCCGAGTCGGCCACGCCCGACGTGCAGGCGCTCTTCGCCTCGGCCAGCTACGCGCCCGGCACGCGGGACCTGGATACGCGGCCAGGGATGGCCTCCGGCGTGTGGCAGATGCGGCCCGAGAGCCGCGGCCATGTGCTGGCGCGGACGCCGCATCCCGGGGACCAGCCCTCCATCAACCCGAACTACATGGCGGAGGAGCGGGACCGGCGGACCATGATCGCCGGGATACGGCTGGTGCGGACCTGGTTCCAGTCGCCTGCGCTCGCCCGCTACCTGGTCGAGGAGAACATGCCCGGCCCCGCCGTGCAGTCCGACGAGGAGCTTCTGGCCTTCGCGCGCCAGGCCGGGACGACGGTGTTCCACGCAAGCTGTTCCTGCCGCATGGGGCTCGATGCGATGTCCGTCGTGGACGACCAGTTGCGTGTGCGCGGGCTGGAGGGGCTCAGGGTGATCGACGCTTCCGTCATGCCGGCAGTGACGTCGACGAACACGAACGCGCCGACGATCATGATCGCCGAGAAGGGGGCGGACATGGTGAAGGCGGCGGCCCGCGCCCGGCAGGCCGCCGCGGCCTGAGCCGCTACAGGATCACGATGTCGGCCGCCGCCAGGGCCGGCGCGCCGCTGAGCGTCACCACCAGCACCGCGCCGGCAGCATTCGTGCCGTCTTCGTCGAAGAGCAGCCGGCCGGTCGCCGTCTCGTAGACGAATTGCGGCCCGGTCCCGATCGCGGCATCGAGCGCGAAGGCGCCCGCCCCCAGCGCGCCGGGAGGCAGCGCCACCGGCAGTTCGGCGGCGGCGACGCCGATCAGGTCCTCCGCCCCGTCGAAGTCGCCGACGCGGTCGGCGGTCTTGAGGCTGCCGAAGCGGAAGAGGTCGGGCCCGGCGCCGCCGACCAGGCTATCCGCCCCCTCCCCGCCATCCAGCGTATCGGCACCGTCGCCGCCCGAGAGCGTATCCTTGCCCGCGGCGCCGTCGAGCAGGTTCGCACCGGTATTGCCGGTGATGGCGTTGCCGAGGGTGTTGCCCGTGCCGTTCAGCGCCGCACCGGTCAGCACCAGGTCTTCGAGGTTCTTGCCGAGGGTGTAGTCGATGCTGCTGCGGACCGTCTCGGTGCCCTGCTTCTTCGCCTCCGTCACCGCGTCGCCGGCATCGTCCACCACATAGGTGTCGTCGCCGGTGCCGCCTGCCATCTGATCACCACCGCTGCCGCCATCGAGGCTGTCATTGCCGATGCCGCCATCGAGGACGTCGTCGCCGCCGGCGCCGGAAAGGGTATCGTGCCCGATCCCGCCCGTGATGGTGTCGTCCGCGTCCCCGGTCAGCACGCTGTCGTTGCCGCGGCTGGTCGTGATGTCGAGGACCTCGACCCCGGTGACGCTGGTGCCGTCGTTCTGCAGCACCGTCGTTGCACCCGGCCCCGCGAAGAGGAAGGTGAGGTCGAGGATGGTGTCGCGCGCCAGATGCAGCAGGTCGGTGCCACTGCCGCCATCCAGGACATCGACGCCATTCTCGACGCTGGAGAGGATATCATTGCCGCCGCCGCCCGAGCTGGTGTCGTCGCCGCTGCCGTCGGTCAGCACGTCCTTGCCGCCGCCACCGGACAGGACATCGTTGCCGTTGCCGCCCGTGAGGGTGTCGTTCTTGTTGAGACCGGCAAGCGTGTCGCCGAGGTCGGTGCCGGTGACATCGAAGCGTTCGAAGCCGGTGACGCTGCCGCCATCGCCGAGCAGCGTCAGCGCCCCCGCGCTCACCGGCACGAAGGACAGGGCCAGTGCGCCAAAGCTGCGGTCGATGATGGCGAGATCCTGGCCCGCACCGCCGACGAGGCTGTCGGCGCCGCCGCGGCTCTCGACCGTGTCGTTGCCAGTCCCGCCATCGACGTAGTCATTTCCGGTATCGCCCGGCGCGGAGTCGGCCGAAATGCTGTCATTGCCCTCGCCGCCGCCAAGCTGATCGTCGCCGCCCTGGCCGCGGAGGGTGTCGTTGCCCTCGCGACCGCTCAGGGTGTCGTCAGCCCCCAGCGTCGAGACGCTGTCGTCGCCTGCGCCCGACAGAATCCCGAATCGCTCGACGCCGATCACGGAGAGGCCGGTGGACGCATCGGCGGTGATCGCGGCGTCGACCAGGGTGAGGAGAAAGGCGTCGGTCGAGCCACCCAGGGAAAGGAAGAGGAAATCGTCGCCCGCATCGCCGTTGACGAAATCCTCGCCGCCGCCGCTGACCAGGGTATCGCTGCCCGCCCCGCCCCACATCGTGTCGGCGTCCTTGTCCGTCTGGTTGACGGCGAAGAGGGTGCCGTCGCCGTCCCAGTCCTCGAAGGAGGCCAACAGGTCGTCGCCATCGTCACCGTTCAGGATATCCTCGCCTGCCCCGCCATGAAGGGTATCGGTCCCTTCGTCGCCGACCATGACATCGTCGCCATCGCGACCGCGCAGGCGGTCCGCGCCTTCGCCGCCTCTGAGAAAATCGTTCGCCGACAGCCCGTTGAAGGTATCGCCGCCGTCGCTGCCGGTGATCTGGAACCGCTCGACCGCACGCACGGAGAGGCCGGTCGACGCCACGGTCGGTCCTGCCGCGCCAAGTGGCGTGAACACCAGCGGTCCGACCGTGCCGGCCACCGTATAGAAGAGGACATCGAAGCCTGTGCCGCCGTCGACCGAATCGGCCCCGCCATCGCTGAAGAGCCAGTCGT
The DNA here is from genome assembly GCA_027489135.1 of Acetobacteraceae bacterium. Classification (GTDB taxonomy): domain Bacteria; phylum Pseudomonadota; class Alphaproteobacteria; order Acetobacterales; family Acetobacteraceae; genus JAIEOP01. The sequence goes on along the minus strand of JAIYAI010000532.1, from coordinate 2,635 downwards.
CGCCGTCGCTGCCTTCCAGGGTATCGGCGTTCAGCGCTTCCGGATCACCCGGTATGGGCTCGGATAGGGTCCGGGCGTTCAAGGTGTCGTTGCCGTTTCCGCCGGTGAGGGAATCAGCACCATCGCCGCCCAGGATGAACTCGTCCCACTGCCCCCCGGTGATCGTGTCCGCGCCCTGCTCGCCATCCGCCACGCCACCATTGAAGGTGATGAGATCATCCCCGGTGCCGCCCTTGATGACGTTGGCTTCATCGAGAGCGTTGAAGAGCGGATCATCGATGGTGTCGTTCCCCGCGCCGCCTTCGACGGTATCCGCCCCTCGAAAGCCCTCCAGCGAATCGTCGCCATCCGCGCCGTGGAGAGCGTCGTTCCCCGACCCGTTTCCGCCGCTGATCTGGTCGTCGAAGCCGAGGCCATGCAGTGTGTCGTTGAAGCTGGTCCCCTGCAGGCGCAACTCCTCTACCCGGATGACCTTCACGCCGTTGCTGGCGGTGGCGAGAACGGCGCTGGAGACCGGCGTGAAGACGACCCCCGTATCGGGTGGCCCCATGAAGCTGATGTGGGCGCTGTCGAATCCGCTACCGCCATCAATGCTGTCCACACCGAAATCTGTCATGAGCGTGTCATCGCCGCTGCCGCCCAGCAGCGTATCGTCGCCCGCATCGCCGTAGAGGGAGTCGTCGCCAACCCCGCCGATCAGGCTGTCGCCATTCGGGGCGCCGATCAGCGAGTCGTTCCCTGCCCCACCGGACAGGGTGTTGTCGCCGGTATCGAGGACATTGACGGTCTCGAATCCGAAGATTTCGTCGTCGCCGATGCCGCCGACGATGCTGTCGTCACCGTTTGTGCCCAAGAGCGTGGCCATACCCTGCCTCCTCTTGCGCGATGGACGGATCCGGACCGACCGAAACCATTCGCGCCTCGGCGGAACCATTCCCGCTCGCGCGCGGCGTCGGCAGATGCGAGAAGATGCGCATCGTTGCGCATCGCAGTGCGCCAAGACCAGTCTTCTGGGAATTCAAAGCGTTATGCCCCGCTGATCGCGATCTGGTGATCTCTTCAGCCCTGCAGCGCCGGCGCGATGATGTCCCGCAACGCCTGCAGCGCCAGCCGCCGCGGGCTGTCCGGCGGATCGACCAGCTGCACGACGCGTTCCGTGCCGGCCTGGCTCACCTCCGGCGGCACGCAGAGTCCCGCCGAGGTCAGCGCCAGCGGTCCGGACCAGAAAAGCTTCACGAAGCTTGCCGGCAGCAGCGAGTCCACGCCCGCCCCCCGTTCCAGCCCCCCTACCAGGGCCGCGGCCCGCCGCCAGCGTGCCTCCGCTGCGGCCCGATCCTCCAGCGCCTCGCCAACGCGAAAGCCCATGACGCGCGTCGATGCAGGCGTGCGCACGGGCGTGCCGACTCGCGTCAGCCCAACCCCATCCAGCACGGCGGGCAGGCCGGCATCGACGTGCCAGAACGCGATCATCGCCAGGGCATCATGATGCGGCCAGCGTTCCAGCGTCACCCACAGCGTGCCATCGAGGACGCGCACGCTTCCACCGCCGGTCCAGAACCCCTCTGGCCCGTCACCGAGCAGCGCGGTGACGCCGTCCTCCGCCCCGACCAACTCGAGCGCCAAGCACATCAGCCGCCCGGTGCCGTCCGCCATGGGCGGCCGCCAGGGAAAAAGCAGGACCCAGAGCCCGGCGTACCGATCGGCATGCGTCATGACGCTTGCGGCCTCAGGCCCGCGCGGTGAGGGATCGCCAGCGGTCCCGAAGCGGGTGGCGAGGGCCCGGAGCGGTCGGTCCCAATCAGCGCGCCCGAAGCCATCGATCCGTGCTGCGAGCGCCGTGGTGAGCGCCGCGAGCCGTTGGTCCCCAGGCCTCAATCCGCCGGAGAGCCAGCGCGCTACGACGGACTTGTCGACGCCCACCCGTCGGGCGAGTTCAGCCCGCGACAGGTTCGCGCGGCTGACTGCGAGGCGGAGCTTCGCCGCGAAATCCTCGATGGCGGGCCCTCGCGGCATCTGTGACTCCTCGCGTCACGATGTTGGTAAATCGATTGTTACAGACTCTCAAGAGAGCCCCGACATGCGAAAGGGGCGACCGGTTGCCCGGCCGCCCCTTCGAAACGCTCAGCGCTATCGCGGAGCTTACGCCGCGGCCTCGTCACCCTCGGCCTCGACCACCTGCTTCGGGCCGCTGTCCAGGCCCTTCGCGGCCGGGTCGCGGTCCACCAGCTCGATCACGGCCATCGTCGCGGCGTCGCCGTAGCGGATGCCGGCGCGCAGGACGCGGGTGTAGCCGCCGGCGCGGCCCTTGTAGCGGTCCGCGATGGTGGTGAAGAGCTTGTCCACCACCTTCTCGTCCATCAGCTGGGCATAGGCCTGGCGGCGCGCATGCAGGCCGCCGCGCTTGCCGAGGGTGATGATGCGCTCGACATACGGGCGCAGCTCCTTCGCCTTCGGCAGGGTGGTGGTGATCTGCTCGTGCTTGATCAGGCTGGTCGCCATGTTGCGGAACATGGCGATGCGGTGGCTGCTGGTGACGGCCAGCTTCCGGCCGGCGATACCGTGACGCATTGTTCGATTTCCCTAGTTCGCCGGTATGTCAGAACGGCTCTTCGAGCTTCTTGGCCAGGTCCTCGAT
>JAIYAI010000231.1 GCA_027489135.1 Acetobacteraceae bacterium | reverse complement strand
TCTCCGCTGCTGCCGGAGGTGCCGACGATGCAGGAAGCGGGATTCCCCGATCTCGACCTGACGTCCTGGATCGGCCTCGGTGGGCCGGCTGGCCTGCCCGTGGCGATCGTGCAGCGCCTGAACGCCGGGGTGAATGCGGCCCTCGGCGCCGAGGACACTCGCGCGACGATGGCGCGGCTCGGCATGGTGCCGCTGGGTGGTCCGCCCGAGCGAATGGCGGCGCGTATCGCCCGCGAGAGTGCGGTCTATCGCCGCATCATCGAGGCCGGGGGAATCACGGCGGAATGAACCCCGTCCGATCGTCGGAGGCCGGAGGCTGGAGACGTGAGTTGGCCGGGCAGCGCGGAGCGCAGACATGAAGATCACGGTACTGGGCGCCGGCTCCGTCGGCGGCTGGCTGGCGGCGGGGCTGGCGAAGGGCGGCGCGGAGGTCTCGATCCTCGCCCGCGGCGCGACGCTGGCGGCGCTGCGGCGCGACGGGCTTGTCTTTCTCGACGGCGAGGTGCGCGACGTCCATCGCCTGCGGGCCAGCGACGACCCTGCGGACCTCGCCCCTGCCGACATCCTGCTGCTGGGGCTGAAGAGCCACGACCTTTCCGCCGCGCTGCCGCTGATCCGCCGCGCCGTGGCGCCGCACACCCTTGTCGCGACGTCCCAGAACGGCATCCCCTGGTGGTTCTTCCAGGGCGGCTTTGGCGGCCCCGCCGCGGGCCTGACGCTGGAGGGCGTCGATCCCGGCGGCGCCCTGGGTGCCGCCATTCCGGCCGAGCGCGTGATCGGCGGCGTCGCCCATGTCGGCGCCCGGGTTGAAGCCCCCGGCGTGGTGCGGCTGATGAAGCAGGACCGGATGCTTTTCGGCGACCCGACCGGCGCGCATGGGGCGGCCGTCGAGCGGCTGGTCGCGGCGCTGGCCGCTGGCGGGGTCAACGCCCATGCCGTGCCGGACATCCGGGCCGAGATCTGGTCCAAGCTCTGGGGCAATTCCAACATGAACCCGCTCTCGGCGCTCTGCCGCGCCGACATGCAGGCGATGCTGGAGGACCCCGGCGTCGCCGGCATGGTCGAGGCGATGATGCGGGAGATGCAGGCGGTGGGTGCGGCCATCGGCCTCGTCCTGCCGCAGAGCATCGAGGAACGGATGGTCGTCACCCGCCGCCTCGGACCCTTCCGGACCTCCATGCTGCAGGACCTGGAGGCGGGGCGGCGCCTCGAACTCGGCCCGATCCTGGGCGGGCTTGTGGAACTGGCGGCGCATTGCGACGTGCCGGCCCCGACGCTGGCAGGCATTCACGGGCTGGTGCGGCTTCTCACGCGGCCGGCGTGATGCTTGCATGCTCTCCGCGCATGCTCGACGCGTCCCCAGGAGACCGGATCCCCATGGCCCATCATAGCCTGCGTGCCTCGCCGCAGACCGCCCGCGCTGGTGTCTTCAACGCCAGCTTCCCGCCGGTGCTCACCATCGCATCCGGCGACACGGTCGAGGTGCAGTGCGTCTCCGGCCGCGCCGAGGTGCTGCCGCCTGCGAGCAGCGGCCTGACCGTGCCGCCCGAGCTCTCCGCCATCATCGCCGCCAATCCGGGCATGCAGGTCGGGCATATCCTGACCGGGCCCATTGCCATCCGGGGTGCCGAGCCGGGCGATACGCTGGAGATCCGCATCGAGAAGATCGAGCCGGGCGCCGACTGGGGCTACAATTTCATCCGGCCCCTCGCCGGTACGCTGCCCGAGGATTTCCACGACACCCACCTGATGCACATCACGGTGGACCGCGCGGCGCGGACCTGCCGCCTCCCCTGGGGAACCGAACTCAAGCTCGCGCCCTTCTTCGGCGTGATGGACGTGGCACCGCCGCCAGCCTTCGGGCAGATCTCCTCGAAGGAGCCTCGCATCCATGGCGGCAACATGGACAACAAGGAATTGCAGGCCGGCGCCACGCTGTTCCTGCCGGTGCATGTTCCGGGGGCGAATTTCAGCGTCGGTGACGGGCATGGCGTGCAGGGCGACGGCGAGGTCTGCGTCACGGCGCTGGAGATGTGCCTGACTGGCACCTTCACGTTCGTGCTGCACAAGGCCACCGGCCAGACGATGCCGCGGGCCGAGACGCCGACGCACTACGTCTCCATGGGCCTGAACGAGGACATGGACCAGGCGATGAAGCAGGCGCTGCGCGAGATGATCGCCTTCATCTGCGGCCGGACCAACCTGTCGCGGGAGCAGGCCTATGCCTTCTGCTCCCTGGCCGTGGATTTCCGCGTGACGCAGAGCGTGAACGGGGAGAAGGGGATCCACGGCATGCTGCAGAAGGGGCTGCTGTTCTGATTCTGGCCGGGCTGCTCGCGCTGGTGGCGGCGGCGCTGTTCACCGGCGCTGCCGTCTACAACAATGTCGCGGGGCAGCCGGCGCGGCTCGCGCTCGACGATCGGGCGCTGCTAGTGCAGTGGATGCAGGCCTATGAGCGTGGGTTTGCGTTGCAGGTGAGCCTGGCGGGGACCGGCGGGCTGCTGGGGCTGCTGGCCTTCGGGCATTCCGGCTGGGACTGGCGCTGGCTGGGCGGCGCCGTTCTGTTGCTGGCGAACTGGCCCTGGACGCTGCTCGGCATCATGCCGACCAATCACAGGCTTAAGGTCATGGCCCCGGACGATGCGGGGCCGGAGAGCCGGCGACTGATCCTGGCCTGGGGCCGGTTGCACGCCGTGCGGAGCGCGCTCGGCATGGCCGCCACCTTGGCCTTTCTCTGGGCCGCGATGGGCTGAAGACGGCTCGACAAGCCATCCGAACGGGGGCAGCCTTTCGCCAATTCTCCAAGAAGGCTAGCGCCCATGGACCACATCTTCGGCAGCGGCGACTTCCGCTACGAACCCGTCGAGGGCTGGGGCCGCCTGCCCGAGGGCTGGACCCTCAAGGAGGTCGCCGCCGTCGCGACCGACAGCAAGGACAATGTCTACGTCTTCAACCGCGGCGAGCACCCGATCTGCGTCTTCGACCGCGACGGCAAGTTCCTGACCTCCTGGGGCGAGGGTCTCTTCGGCCGCGCCCATGGCCTGCACATGGGCCCCGACGACATCCTGTGGTGCACCGATGACGGCGACCACACGGTGCGCAAATGCACCCTCGACGGCCGGGTGCTGATGACCATTGGGCTGCCCGGCCAGCCCGCGCCCTTCATGTCGGGCCAGCCCTTCAACCGCTGCACCCATACCGCGCTGTCGCCGGAGGGCGACATCTACGTCTCGGACGGCTACGGCAATGCCGCCGTGCACAAGTACAGCCCGGAGGGCAGGCACCTGTTTTCCTGGGGCCGCTGCGGCACGGGGCCGGGCGAGTTCAACCTGCCGCACAACATCGTCTGCGACGGCGCGGGCCTGGTCTACGTGGCGGACCGCGAGAGCCACCGCGTGCAGATCTTCGACGGCAAGGGGCAATACAAGGGTCAGTGGACCAATGTGCACCGCCCCTGCTCGCTCTTCCTCGGCAAGGGGCCCTGCCCCTGCTGCTACGTGCGCACAAGCAGTTCAGCCAGCTCGGCCTGGCCCAGGCTGCCACCAATGCACTGAACGACATCGGCAATGTGTACGGCGAGATGGATAACCATGGTGAGGCCGCCGCCTACTACCAACGCGCCCTGGCGGGGCTTGATCCGCAGCGCGACCGCCATGCTTTGTCGATTCGGCTCTACAACCTGGGCGCCAGCCTGCACCTGAGCAAGCAGCTGCCAGACGCCGAGCGCACGCTACGCGAAGCGCTGGCCTATTCGGAGGCACTGAACGATCAGACCGGCGTCGCCTTCGCCCGCTACCGGATCGGTCTCGTACTCTTGGGCCAGGGCAAAGCGGCCG